>JAQUNS010000080.1 GCA_028717465.1 Candidatus Omnitrophota bacterium | reverse complement strand
GGGTTTATTTGGAGATTAGCGCCCGGGCCGGGCACCAGGAGGCCAACAGGCATGTCTATCAGACAGCCCGCCGGAACAATGCCGGTGTTGTCTTTAACAGCGATGCCCATGCGCCGGATGACCTTTTAAACGAACTTCAGATCAAGACTATTTTAGAGGAGATTTTAGATATAGGGCCGGAAGAGATAGAGAATATCAGGCAGAATTCTTATAAAATCATTCAAAGATTTATCTGATGCAGGCCAGCTTTCTTCAGATTTCAGATTTTCATTTAGATTCCAAATTTTTAGGCCTTGTTGACCTGGAAAAGATATCCCAGAGAAAAAAAGAGCTGGAGGATACTTTTAAAAATATCATCCAGTTTGCAAACAGCATCAAAGACAGCCTGGACTTTGTTGTCTTTGCCGGAGATATGTTTGAAGGCGAATGTTTCCTGCCCCAGACCATAAAATCCCTGGTTATATACGGCCTGGAGTCATTGAAGCCGCTGAAAGTCTTTATAGCGGCAGGGAACCACGACATGCTGGAAGAGAAATCCCCTTATGTTATCTACGACTGGCCGCAAAACGTGCATATATTCAAACCGGAGTTTGAAAAAGCCCGGATAAAAGACAATGTCTATCTTTACGGCGCCTCAGTGGCTGCGGAAAATAAAAGCCGAAACATCTTGAGCGGTTTTAAGGTGGAAAATCCGCAAGCTTTGAATATTGCCGTTATGCACGGGGCCGAAACAGGCGGCAGTGAGATAAGCATATTCGGGGACTGTTTGCCTTTTTCAGGGGCCGATATTATAAAATCCGGAGTCGATTATATTGCCCTGGGCCATTACCATAACTGCAGGCCTGTTCCGCTGTCTTCAGATAAGGTGCTGGGATATTATTCCGGTACGCCTGAGTCGGTGAGCTTTAAAGAGCCGGGCGAGAGGTTTATCTTAAAAGTTGATTTGAGGAAAGGCGAGCTTCCATCGGTAGACAAAATATCTTTTCAAAAGAGGCTGTATAAAGAGATAGATTTAGACTGCAGCGCCATAGTTTCCAGCGAAGAGGTTAAAGAGGCACTGAGAAGTATCGGGGAGAGAGACGCTATTTTAACAATAAATTTAACAGGCGCCATAGACCCTGATTTGAGGATTGATTTGGAGGATCTGGAGGATTTCGTGAGACAGGAGAATTTATTTTTTTCGGCGCGCTTTAAAAACATTACCAGGCCTGTTTACAGCAAGGAGATGATAGAGTCCTCGCTGTTGGGGAGAAATTTTCTTAAAATCATCGAAAAATACAAGGATAAGTATCCGCAGGATATTTTGGACGCGGCAGAGCGATTAGGCTTAGATGCCATATTTACAAAAGAGGTCCGCAACTGGAATGAGATTTGACAGCGTTGAGATATTCGGTTTCGGCAAGATAAAGAACAATTTAAAGTTAAAT
Organism: Candidatus Omnitrophota bacterium; assembly: GCA_028717465.1. GTDB lineage: Bacteria > Omnitrophota > Gorgyraeia > Kaelpiales > Kaelpiaceae > Kaelpia. The sequence goes on along the minus strand of JAQUNS010000080.1, from coordinate 3,434 downwards.
TTTGCCCCTAAAATAAATGTTATACTTGCCCCTAACGACAGAGGCAAATCCACTTTAATAGAGTCTGTTTTCGCTATTTTGTATCCTTTTGGAGATACCAGGACAGACCTGGGAAGAAAAAAAAGAATACGCTTTAAGCCCTGGAGCAGCGATAGCTACGGAGGCAGGATAGATATCGGATTGAATGCCGGGGAAAATTACAGGATAGAAAAAATAATATCCGCTTCTCCCCGTGAAGACCAGGCTGCCGTATTCCAAAAAACAGACCAGGGGCTAGTGCCCGTTAAAGATATCAGGCAGGATAAAAATTTAGGCCTTTTGGCCGGAAGGCATTTTTTGGGAATAGGTAGAGAGGTTTTTGAGAGTTTGAGTATCGTAAGGCAGTTCGATATTGCTTCGGTAGGTGAAGGCAAGAAAATACTGGATGAGGTGCGTTCTATAATAGAAGTCGGCAAAGGCGGCGAAGGGCTCTCTAAGGCGCTTAAAAAACTGCAGGATAAAAAGGCCAGGCTCGGAGCTTTTGAAAAGAAAGGCAAAAGGACCATTATAGGCAGTAAAGAGGCGCGCTATGATGAGCTAAAATCAGATTTAAAAAAGGTGGAGGAGCAGTTCCAAAGGGGCAAGTCTTTGGTGATTCAAAAGAAGAACCTGCAAGCTTCGTGGCAGGAGAAGAAAAACAGGCTGGAGGCTTTGCTGCCGGAGATAAAAAACTTAGAAATTGAGCTTGCTAAAGCAGTGGGCTGGATAGAGCTGGAGTATGGCAATATGCCGCACTTATTAAAGGAGATGGGCTTGAAGGAGCTTCAGAATTTAAGAAATTTCAGGTCTATGGTCTACAGCGCCCAGGAACGGTTTAAATCTGCAGGCAGCGATATAAATAAATCTAAAAAGGCGCTGAAACATAATACGGTTTTAACCGCTCTGTCGCTGGGTGGTTTTGCGGTTTTTTTATCTTTTGCGGTTTTGCTCAACCTTATCCAGGCCAAGAATCTTTTTTTCTCTTTCTCTTTTTTTCTTCTGTTGTTTTCTCTGTATTGCCTGAAACTGATAAATGCCGACAAAAAATCAATTCATAAATCAGAGCGCATTAAAGAGGGCCTGCTTTCTGAGATTGCTAAAAAAACAGAAGAGTTCGGGTTGTTTAAAAATGTTGAGCAGGTTGAAGATTTTAGATTTTATGAAGAGCTCTGGAACGGGCTGCTTGGCGAGCTGGGCATATCAAGCATTGAGGAGTTAGAGCTTTCCTGGCACAAGAGCAAGGCCTATGCCGGCGTACTGAAGAAGAGCAGGGATTTAAATATAGATACAAAAAAACATGCTCCGGTGAATGCGGGTTTAGATATCGAAACAATAGACGCTAAAATAGAATCGCTTAAAAATAAAATTCAAGTTAAAGAGCGCCTGCAGAATGAGATAAAAAACGACGAAAGCAATATCAAAATGTTTGACAAAACAATGGAGGAATATTCAGGGGGAGATGAGATTGCCGTTTTAAATACCGAGTGCATGGCACTGGAAGAAGAGCTTAAGAAAATGGCGCTTTATAAAGACTCCCTGGATCTGGCCATTGAAATGCTCCAGGGGGCCGGAGAGGAGCTTTATACCGAGATATCCCCTTACATCAACGAATTTGTCAATAAGAGCTTTAGCCAGCTCAGCGAGGATTATGAGTTTGCACAGGTAAACCCGGATTTGGAGATCAGCATTAAGCCGCGTGATTTTGCCGGCTTGATCGATGTGGAGCAGGTTGGCAAAGGCATGCAGACTTCGCTGTATTTGTTTTTGCGTTTTGCGATAATATCGCTTTTTGCCTTGAACAGAGGCGAGACGCTGCCGTTTATACTCGATGAGACATTTAATGTTTTTGATGATTTTTCATATAACAGGCAGGGTAAGATACTTAAGTTATTGACAGATCTGGCATATCAGTATAATATCCAGCTTGTTTATTTTACCTGCCAGAAGAAGGGGCAGTTTTTGCCGATAAAAGAGTTTTTTGAATCAGAGGGCTTTATCTTAAAAGAAGAGCCTTTCGGTGATTTTGTGGTTTTACAAGGAGGTAGAGATGAAAGCGAATTCTATCAGAGAGGTTGAGATTCCGGGGCTCAGCATATTCCGCAGAGGCAAAGTCAGGGACGTGTATAAGCTGGACGGAAACCTGCTTTTTGTGGCCAGCGACAGGATATCGTGCTTTGACGTTGTTCTGCCCGATGCCATACCTTATAAGGGCGTAGTGTTAAACAAGATTTCTTCGTTCTGGTTTGATCTGACAAAAAATATTGTTTCTAACCACTGCCTCAGCCTGGATGTTTCAGATTATCCGGAACTTGCAAATTACAGCGGGATATTAAACGGGCGCTCTATGGTGGTAAAGAGGGCAGAGCCTGTTCCTTTTGAATGTATCGTGCGCGGTTATCTGGCCGGGTCGGGATGGAAAGATTACCAGAAGACAGGCCAGGTTTCAGGCATCAAGATAAAAAAGGGCATGCAGGAGGCCCAGAAGTTTGAGCAGTCAATATTTACACCGTCTACTAAAGAAGACTTTGGCCATGATATCACGGTTTCGTTTGATTACATGAAAAACAAGATCGGTTCAGAGCTATCTTCTAAGATAAGGGACAAGAGCATAGAGCTGTATAATTTTGCCGAGCAGTATGCCGGAGAAAGGGGTATTATCATAGCGGATACCAAGTTTGAGTTCGGGCTGCTTAACGGAGAGCTGGTACTTATCGATGAGCTGTTTACTCCGGACTCATCCCGGTTTTGGCCGCAAGATAGTTATAAGCCCGGTGAGTCCCAATTGAGTTATGATAAGCAATACGTAAGAGACTGGCTGGAAACTACAGGCTGGGATAAAACTCCTCCGGCTCCGAATCTGCCTGAGGATATTATAGAAAAAACAAGCAAGAAGTACCTTGCGGCTTATAAGGCTATTACAGAACAGGACCTGTTTTAAAAAAGCTTTTAAGCGGACTATTGTAAAAATTCTATCCAGTGGTATAATTCATAAGGTAAATTAAGGAGGTTAATTATGAGAAAGGAAATTCACCCTAAGTATGTAAATACTACTATAAGCTGTTCTTGCGGCAATATAATACATACGCGATCTACAAAAGAGAACATGAAGGTAGAGGTATGTTCCGCCTGCCACCCGCTTTATACCGGGGAGAAGCAGAGGATAGTAGATACTGCAGGCAGAGTAGAAAAGTTCCGCAGGAAATACGCCAAGTTCAAGAAAAACTGATATTTGCAAGATTGGAAAATATCTGTGTGTGGTATATCTGTGATCATCGTGAATTATTTTATCTGTGATTATCTGTGTTTTGCGCGGGAGTAGCTTAGTGGTAAAGCTTCGGCCTTTTAAATGAGGCCACAACTTATGGAGCGAAGCGAACATAAGCTGTAAGACCGAATTTAATCCCGCGTTGTTAGGC
>JAQUNS010000079.1 GCA_028717465.1 Candidatus Omnitrophota bacterium | reverse complement strand
CTTTCTTTTGAAATACTGACCCCGAAACCTCTCACTCCCGGAGATCTGGAGCTGGAAATGAATACGCGTTCAAGAAGCGCAAAATTACGCGCCGGCAGGAAAATTAAAAACGTCAAAAACAATCTATTGTTGAAAATATTTATGCTATGAGCAGAAACAATGTGTTTTATATTAGAGGAATTGCAGTTATATTTTTATTGACCATGGTATCTTTCTGCTACCTGAATCAAAAAATTTCCCTGTTAAAAGAAAACTATCAAGAGGCTGAGTTGCGTAGCGATTTGGGCAAAGAGCGGATTAGAAACGAAGATTTTACTTATAGGACGGCCAGCTTAGAGACGCCGGGCGCATTAAAAGCAAAACTTATGGTTTTAGATCCTAATTTCAGCTTCACCAAATCCGTGAGAGTAGTCAAGGTGCCTTATTTGCCTAAAGAAGAAAAAGAAAGTGTTGAGGTTACAGGAAAAGTTTCTTTTGCCGGGGAGACTCCCTGATTTTTTAAAACAAATTGCTTGAAGTAAAGATTTCAAAATTAAAGTTTTTTCTGCTCTTCATTTTTTCTTTATTATTGTTTAAGCTCATGTTTTTACAGATTATTAAAGGTAGATATTTTTATCGCGTAGCTCAGGAACAGCAGGAAAAATACCTGATTGTTCGGGGCGAAAGAGGAAAAATACTGGATAGCCGGGGCAGGATTTTATCTATGGACAGGAATGTTTATTCGCTGTTTGCGGATCCAAGCAGGATAATGGACAAAGAAGCTGCTGCCGTTAAAATAGCAGGTGTTTTAAAGTTAGACCAAGATAAGCTCTTAGAGAGATTAAACAGGAACCGTTTGTTTGTCTGGCTCCTGAGGGGTTTGGATTATGATTCTGCCAGCGCGTATTTAAATAGCATAAAGCTAAACGGTGTAAGCATAAAAGTGGAGAGAAAAAGAGTTTATCCGCACAATGATCTTGCAGCTCAGGTGCTTGGCGCCGTAGATATCGATAATAACGGCATATCCGGAGTGGAGATTTATTATGAAGAGCTGTTAAAAAGCACGCCAGGATATAAGCTCACATTAGGTGATGGCAGAAATTTAATTTTAAATGATTTTACCTCTACATATATGCCTTCTAAAAGCGGTAAAACCATTGTATTGACTATAGACCAGGTTATTCAATATTACGCCGAAGAAGAAGCCCGGTCTTTATATCAAAAATATAAAGCCAAAAGAGTGTCTATAGTAGTTTTAGATCCTTATACCGGCGAGATTTTGTCTCTTGCTAATGCGCCGTCTTTTAACCCTAACAGCGTTCAGAAAAGCGACTTAAATAATATGAAGAATTTTGCTATCTCTGACCAGTTTGAGCCGGGGTCAGTGCTTAAGGTTATATCTTCTGCTGCGGTTTTAGACCAGAATCTGGTCAGCTTAGAAGATAGGATTTACTGCGAAAAGGGCACTTATCGCATGGGCAAGAGAGTGCTCCGTGATTACCGGCCTTATGGCGATCTCGATTTTAAATCTGTAATAGTTAACTCCAGCAATATAGGCATAGCGAAGTCTGTCCAAAATATGAGCAGCCATAAATTTTACGAATATCTTAGGTTATTCGGAGCGGGAGATGTAACCGGGGTTGACCTTCCCGGAGAGACAGGCGGCTTGCTTAGAGATGTTTCAGGCTGGACTGATTATAGCCAGGCATCAATTGCCATGGGGCAGGAGATTGCGGTTAATTGTTTGCATCTGGCCAAGATTATGAGCATAATAGCTAACGGAGGGTATCCGATAAAACCCCATATTGTTAAAGAGATCAGGGATGAGAACGGCATTAAGATAAAAGACGTGGTACCTTATAAAGGCGAAAGGGTGATCTCTGCTTCAACATCTGAAACGATGAGGATGGTTCTTGCTGAAGTTGTGGAGAAGGGCACAGGCAGATCTGCCAAGACCAGCATCTGTCCTGTAGCCGGTAAAACCGGCACTGCCCAGAAAGCCGATTTAGAGAGAGGTGGTTATTATGCCAATAAGTATGTTGCTACATTTATGGGATTTTTCCCTGTCGATAAGCCGCAATTAGTAGTCGTGGTTACTGTGGATGAGCCTCAGCGTGTTCACTTTGGCGGCGTAGTATGCGCGCCGGCGTTCAAGCGGTTGGTAGAAAAAGTTTTTATGTATTTAACGTTTTCCGATAATAGCCCAAGAGAGGAACATGAAGCTGAGCAAAGTTTTAGCTGGAATTGATTTTAATTCCAAAAATTTTCAGGACATAGAAGTAAGGGGCCTGGCTGTTAATTCCAATAAAATACAGAGAGATTATGCTTTTATAGCTTTAACAGGAGAAGAAAAAGACGGCCACGATTTTATATATCAAGCCATAGAACGAGGCAGCTCTATTATTGTAGCTCAGAAGGGTAAATTTTCAGATGTTGCTTTTTCCGGGAAGGTAATACTGGTTGAGGTAGCCGACACTAAAGAGGTTTTGAAAGTAATGGCTTCTAATTTTTACGGTTCCCCAGAAAAAAGCCTTTCCTTGATCGGAGTTACAGGCACTAACGGCAAGACTACGATAACATTCTTACTTGAGGCAATATTCCAGCAGGCTGATTTCTTTACCGGATTAATAGGAACAATATGCTATAAGATAGCCAATAGGGAGATTCCGGCGTTCAATACAACGCCTGACGGCCTCACTATCCGTAAATACATGAAAGAGATGGTTGACCAATCAACCGATGTTGTTGTTATGGAGGCATCTTCTCATGGTTTAGCCCAGGGCAGGCTGAGCGGCCTCAGATTTGATGCCGCTGTTTTTACAAATCTGGATAGAGACCATCTCGATTACCATAAAGATATGGATAGTTATTATAGAACCAAGAAAACCCTGTTTACTGATTTACTAAAAGAGGATGGATTTGCGGTTATAAATACCGATGACAGCTACGGGAGAGACCTCTATGAGCAAATTAAATCAGATAAAATAAGCTATGGTTTTAACGAAGACGCTGATATATCTGTCGAATATTGCGATATAGGCCTAAAAGGAATGCATATAAAAATAAAAGTGTTTGAAGAATGTTATGAATTATGTACGTCTATTATAGGCAAGCACAATGTTTACAATATCATGGCTTCTATTGCTGTCGCTAAAAAATGCGGCATAGAAAAAGAAATAATAATTAAAGCTTTAGAATCTTTTGCAGGAGTAAGAGGCAGGCTGGAAAGAGTATACGGCTCGTCCGAAGTCAGAGTCTTTATCGATTATGCACATACTCCTAAAGCTTTAGAGGAGATTCTGAGCCTATTAAAGAGCCTTAAACAGAATAAGCTCTGGGTGGTTTTTGGGTGTGGAGGCGATAGATACAGCCAAAAGAGGCCGCAGATGGGACGTATTGCCTCTAATCTGGCAGATGTAGTAATTATAACGTCCGATAACCCCAGATCAGAAAATCCTATGGATATTATTGAAGGCATCAGAAGCGGAATTGATAACTCAGGGGCACAGTGTTATATAATTCCTGACAGAAAAGAAGCGATAGAAAAAGCAATATATCAGGCAGATTGCAGGGATTTGGTTTTGATTGCCGGGAAGGGCCATGAAAATTACCAGATAGTAAACAATCTTGTTATACCTTTTGATGACAGAGAAATAGCTAAGAGGTCTTTAGCTAAAAGAACCATGGAAAAGATGGCAAATGTCTCTTGATTTATCTCCTGCTGAAATTAAGTCAAAAATACCAGGATTAGTATTAAAGACCAACAAACCGGATGTTTTTTTAAGCAGTTTCTCCATTGACACCAGGACTCTTAAGGAAGGCGATATATTTATAGCCCTCAAAGGCCAGAATTACGATGGCCATAAATTTATCAAAGATGCCCTGGCTCTTGGGGCTAAAGGAGTTATTTATGATTCCGATGTTAGCTGCGATTTAAAAAATAATAACAATATTCTGCTTTTAAAAGTAAGTAACTGCTATGATTTTATCTATAAAACCGCACGATACAGAAGAGAGAGAATAGATTTCCCTATCCTTGCTATTACCGGCAGTTGCGGCAAGACCACCGTTAAAGAGCTATCTGCCGCATTGCTCGGTTCAAAATTTTGCACCTACAAAAACTATTTAAACCAGAACAATATTCTAGGGCTTAGCCTTAATATCTTGAACTGCTCTGGCCGGTACGATTTCGGCCTATTTGAGCTTGGAATTTCAAAAAAAGGCGATATGGATGAACTTCTCAGCCTATTAAAGCCCGATTACGGTTTAATTACCAATATTAATCCGGTGCATCTGGAGCATCTTATAGACGAGGAGACTGTACTGGAAGAGAAACTAAAACTGTTTGAGCGCCTTAAAGAAGGCAGTTATGCTTTTTATTCCAAGGATGATATTAGATTCAAGAATTTAAACAGCAGGCTGAAAAAAAGGTTAAATTTTAAAACTTTTGGCTTTAAAGACACAAATGATTATTGGCTTGAAGTCAATACCGCGGATATGCAAGGTTTAGTTTTAAAATTTAAAAACCGCGATTTTCTGCGTTCTAACCTTTTGGGCAGGCACAATGCTTTTAATATAGCTGCGGCATTGGCTGTTGCCGTTGAATTTGGCGTGGATTTTAACTGCATTGCCGGCATACTTGCTGAGTTTAATTCTTTTGACGGCAGAATGAAGTTAGAGAAATTTTCCGATGATATTGATATAATAAACGACGGCTATAATTCTAACCCGGCGGCTTTAGCATACGGCCTTAAGTTTATATCCGACTTGGATTATGATGGCGTAAAAATAGCCGTATTGTCAGATATGCTGGAATTAGGAGACAGGTCCAGGCAGGAACATTATGACATTGGTTCTTTAGCCTCCGGGTTGAAATTGGACTGTTATTT
>JAQUNS010000078.1 GCA_028717465.1 Candidatus Omnitrophota bacterium | reverse complement strand
CGGCCTCGATACCGGCATACCCCGTTCTCCTTCTATAGACGCTATAAGCGCGGTCTCTTCTCCGCAGACAAAAGCGCCGGCACCTTCTTTAACAATAATCTCAAACGAGAAACCGCTTTGTAATATATTTTTGCCTAAAAAACCTTTGATTCTGGCTTGCTCAAGAGCAGTATTTACTCTTTTTATTGCTAAAGGATACTCGGCACGGCAGTAGATATAGCCCTGCCGGGCGCCAATAGCGTAGCCTGAGATAATCATGCCTTCGATGACAGAGTGAGGATCGCCTTCCAATACGCTTCTGTCCATAAAAGCGCCCGGATCACCCTCGTCTGCATTGCATATAACGTATTTGGTATCGCTTTCGACATTTTTTGCAAACTCCCATTTCAAGCCGGCCGGAAAACCTGCTCCGCCCCTGCCTCGAAGAAGAGATTTTTTAACTTCTTTTATTACCGCATCAGAACCTATCCTTAAAGCTTCAGCCAAAGCATTGTATCCGCCTGACTTTAGGTATTCGCCAATCTCCTCAGGATCAATCTCTCCGCAATTAGCAAGAACAACGCGTAACTGGCTAGAGAAAAACCTCTGGTAATCTTCACCGGCCTGCAATTTCTTTACAGGCTCGCCTCCAATAATGTGGCTCTGGACAATGCCTGTTACATCTTCGGGCTTTACATACTCATAGACTGTTCTGTCTTGGTTTTCCGTTATAATATCAACCAGAACGTCCCTAAACAGGCCCCTGTCTCCTGTTTGAACAATCTTACATCTATCGGATAATTTATGGCGCTTAAGTTCTGAATGAAAGTTCTCTGCCACCTGAATAGCTCCGGCTGAGATTCCGCTGGTGCCGGTGCATATTAATATCTTTGTATCCATTATTTATTGCCGAAACCTTTTTAGCAGATCTTCTATTTTTTGAACTGAACACCTTCCGTAAAAATTATCATCGATCATGACAACAGGAGCCATACCGCAACATCCAAGGCAGGCTACTCTCTCTAGGGAAAAAAAACCGTCTTCTGTGGTCTGGCCTTCCCGTATCGACATTTTATCTTCCAGATATTCCAAAATTTCCTTGCCGCCCATAACGTGACAGGCTGTACCCTGGCAAACTTTGATAATATGCTTACCGCGCGGTTTTAAATAGAACTGCTTATAGAACGTCAAAACTCCGTAAATTCTGACCGGTGAAATTGACAGCTCTTCAGCGACAACATCTATTGCTTGGGCAGGGACATAACCGTAAATAGACTGGATTTTCTGCAAAATCGGAATTAGCATTCCTTTCTTGCCGCTGTATTGCACAACTATCTCTTTTAGTTTGGAAACGTCTAATCCCATATTCTGTTTATTCTACTTCAATACTATATGTTTTCCATAAAAAAAGGGTGTCCACTAAAATCAGCGGACACCCTTGTCCTAAAACTCATAAATAATATCAAATACTGCTGTAGTGTCAATACATTTCTGCATAATTTTTATGCAAAAATACTACGCAATTATTTTGCCCTATATACCGGAGATTGATATAATTTTAACCATGAAGATTAAAAAAATTAAAGCTAAACTGTCCACCGTAAAAGAGCTGCTCTCCTTCCTATGGGAAAACAAGCTCTGGTGGATGATGCCTATTGTTATAATATTTCTACTGCTTGGGATGTTTATCTGGCTGGCTCAGTCCTCTGCTGTAGTGCCTTTTATCTATGCCCTGTTTTAAATGAAAAAAATAATCAAAAATGCCAGAAAAACAGCAGAAAAAATCATCTCTGTAATTGTCAGAATAATACTTCTGATATCTTATTTTATCGTAATTACGCCTTTTGGTCTTTTGATAGTTTTATTTAAAGACTACTTAAAATTAAAAACCCCACCCGGCTGGGAAACCGGAAACAATTCCCACAGCACAGAGGGTTTCCTGAAAAAACAATGACATATATACTGGGCTTAAGCTGCTATTACCACGATTCTGCTGCTGCTCTTTTAAAAGAAGGGGCACTGGTTGCAGCGGCACAAGAGGAACGGTTCAGCCGGATAAAACACGACTGCTCTTTCCCGGAAAAGTCTATCCGATTCTGCCTGAATTATGCCGGGATAACAGAGAGAGAGCTAAGCTATGTCATATTCCATGAAAAACCTTTCTTAAAATTTGAGCGCCTAATAAAAACTATTCTCTCTACATACCCTAAATCGGCAAACCTATTCTGCGACGCAGCGACAACCTGGCTTAAGGATAAACTATGGATAAAAGCTAAAATTGCCGATTTTCTGGAAATATCGGAAGATAAAATATTATTTTCCAAGCACCATCTCTCTCATGCTGCCTCAGCATTTTTCTGCTCTCCTTTTGAGAAGGCAGCCATTCTGACCGCCGACGGAGTCGGAGAATGGGCAACGACTACTTTAGGATTAGCCCAAACAAATTCTAATTCTAGAAACAAAAATGAGATTAAAATTTTAAAACAGGTCAACTTCCCTCACTCTTTAGGTCTTTTGTACTCTGTATTTACTGCATTTTTGGGATTTAAAGTCAACGAAGGAGAGTACAAGGTTATGGGTATGGGGGCATTCGGCAAGCCTAAATATACAGATAAAATATATAAACTTATCGAAATCAGTAAAGACAACAGCTTTAAACTCAATATGCGCTATTTTTCTTACCACTATTCAACCAGACATAGCTTCAATAACAATTTCATAAAACTATTCGGACAGCCCAGGATAGAAGACAGCGACTTTTATACAGTTAAACCAAAATCTGATTGCACAAACAGCCAAGAGCTTGAAAAAAATATTTATTATGCAGATATAGCAGCCAGTATACAAAAAGTCACAGAAGATGCCTTGATAAAAATTGCCAGCTATCTATATTCTGAAACTAAAATAAAAAATCTATGTTTATCCGGAGGCGTCGCCTTAAATTGCGTAGCAAATTATAAAATACTAAAAGAGGCTCCGTTTGAAAATATTTACATCCAGCCGTCAGCAGGAGATTCCGGCGCTGCTTTAGGCGCAGCCTTATACCTTTGGCACTGCCCGTTAAACAACGAGAAAAAATATACACTGGGAGACGCTTATTGGGGAAAGGAATATTCTAACCGGGAGATAACTGATTTTCTGACTGAAAATAACATAAGTTATAAGAATTTTGATACAGATACCTTGCTGGATTACACGGCAGAAAATATAAAAAATAAAAAAGTAATAGGTTGGTTTCAAGGCCGCTTTGAATGGGGCCCCAGGGCATTAGGCAACCGTTCAATATTAGCCGACCCAAGAGACCCTCAAATGAAAGATACATTGAATTTAAAGATAAAATTCCGCGAGCCGTTTCGCCCTTTTGCTCCGTCCGTGTTAGCCGAATATGCAGAAGAATTTTTTAGCATAGATGATATAAACTCAAAACTACCTTTTAAATTTATGCTTTATACGGTAAAAGTTAAAAAACCAGATTTGATCCCGGCCGCTACCCATATAGATAAAACAGCCCGGGTCCAGATTGTTGACAGAGAAGATAATGTTCTATACTACAACCTGATAGAGTCTTTCCGTAAAAAAACAGGGATACCGTTATTGGTCAACACATCTTTCAATTTAAAAGGGGAACCTATTGTAGATTCACCGAAAGATGCCTACCGTACTTTCAAAAACAGCGGCATAGACATACTGGTTATGGGTAATCAGGTAATAGAAAAATAGCAGAAGATAAATTTTCAGCAGATTTCAAGTGAAAAGTCTATTGCCGGCGCAGAATGGGTTATCCGGCCAAGCGAAACTCTGTCAACGCCCAGCTCAATAATTCTTTCCAGTTGCTCTAATTTGATGCTGCCGGAGATCTCTATCTCAAACTTTTTATTTTTGAGCATTTTCAAAGCAACCTCTATATCTTCTGCGCTCCAGTTATCAAACATCACAACATCGGGCCTTGTTTTTACAACCTGCATCCACTCTGACAAGTTATGAACCTCCACTATCAACTCTTTACGGGGATACTTATTCCTTAGCATCTTTATCATCGCAAGCATGTAATCATCTTTGCCGTATTTCTTTTTAAAAATTTCTATATGGTTATCTTTGATCATCAAAGAGTCTGATAAATTAAACCTGTGGTTATAACCGCCTCCGGTTTTGACGGCATATTTCTGAAGCCTCCTTAAGGTAGGAGTAGTCTTTCTGGTATCATATATCTTAATCTTGTTGGCCGAAACAACATTTACAAACTTCCCCGTAAAAGTAGCTATGCCGGAAAGCTGGGACAAAAAATTAATCGCCACTCTTTCGGCAGAAATAATTGGCCTGGCTTTCCCCTTTAAATATGCAATGTTAGAATTTTTTTTAAACCGCATGCCGTCTTTCAAACAGGTCTTGATAGCTACAGAACCGGCTGCCTTAAAAACTTCCCTTAAAACATCTAATCCGCAAAGCACCCCCTCCTGCTTAGCAACTACAACTGCTTTTATATCGGCCCCTGAAATATTAAGTCCTTTCGTAGTCAGATCATTATCTGAACTATCTTCTAAAAGAGCATTTTTGATAAGCATCTTTATGTCCGGAGTTATATTCATATGCTTTCTATTATAGATAAAATATCTGTAATTTTAGAGCTTAAAACAGCTTCTGATTCTTTAACTTTTGCAACAACGTTATCATCGGCTTTGTTTATAAAATCTTTATTGTTAAGTTTTTTTCTGGCAAGATCCAGTTCTTTTTTAAGCTTATCAGCTTTTTTAAGCAATCTTTCTTTCTCTTTATCGAGTTCTATTACCCCTTCAAGCAAGACATAGACGTTGGCTTCTGCTGTTATCCCGAAAGCAGAGTGCTTAGGCCTTTCTATGCCATGCTCGGAAACACTTAATTTACATATATTAGCCAAAGGCGCAAGGTAGGAAAAATATTCCTGTAATATT
>JAQUNS010000077.1 GCA_028717465.1 Candidatus Omnitrophota bacterium | reverse complement strand
TCTAGCTTCGTATATCGCAAAACAGGTTGCCACATTCTGGACTAATGCCCCGACATCATAAGGAAGCCCGCCCGGCGGAACCTGCCGAGACAGCAGAGAATCAACCAGCTGCTTCTCGGCTCCTTGCGGATATTTAACATCCAGCTTTACCACTTCTATTCTCCTGCCGATAACAGCCTGGCGCATACGCTCTATAGCTAACTGCTTATTAGACTCTACAGCGATTATTATTCTTTTAGGATTCAATATCTTATCCAAAATCTCAATCCCTTTTAATACCTGGAAATAATTGTTCTGCATCAACAAGTCGTCTGAAGCCAGGTAAGGCTCGCATTCGCATCCGTTTATAATCAGGGTCTCTATTTTTTTGTCCGGAGGTGGTGAAAGTTTAACTTGAGTCGGAAAAGCGGCGCCGCCTAAACCGACGATACCGGCTTCTTTTATAATATCGACAAGATCAGCAGGGGAAATATTATTAATTTCGCTGTCTTTCTTTTGAGGCCAATCGCCGTCTGGGCCTTGAGCTGATATAAAGACTGCCCGAGATAAGTTTATAACGGGATGGAAATGCCTGTCTATCTTGGTGACTACTCCTGATATAGAAGCATGGAGGTTAGCTGAGACGCAACCGTCTAATTCTGCTATCTTCTCTCCTGCTTTTACAGTTTGGCTTTCCTTGACCAAAATCCGGGAAGGCTTTCCGGCATGCTGGGAGAGAGGCAGTATTACTCTGTTAGGAACAAATGCTGCTTTGAAAGCAATCTCCGGAGCCAAAGAGCTTTCTTTTTTGATATATACACTCTGCTTGAGATTTGACATTTTTTATTTTGAGTGATAGAATCTCTTGAAATTATAGAAAAGCTATGGCTAAAAATCAACAAAATTTGGATTTTGAAAGAGAGTTCGTCAGCAAACTGATCGAACAAAACCCGGACTATACCGACGGGCTGATACTGCTTGCAGACTTACTGACCAAGAACAAAGAATATCAGAAAGCATTGGAGATAGACTCCCGCTTAAGCGTATTAAAACCGGAAGACCCTTTCGTATTTTATAATCTTGCCTGTGACTATTCGCTGTTGAACAAAAAGACTCTCAGCTTAAAAGCCTTAGAAAAATCTTTGAAGCTGGGTTATGATGATTTCCAACATCTTCTCAATGACCCTGACCTGCAAAATCTAAGAGAGAGCAGGCGCTTCCAGGGGCTTATCGAAAAATACATCAGTAATTACCAAAAAATAAATTAATCAGCGGCCAGACCCTTTAAGGTTTTCGCTATCTCCTGATCGGAGAGTTCATAATCCTCTAAAGTACCGGACAGATATTTATCGTAAGATAACAGGTCAAAATGGCCGTGGCCTGAAAAATTGAACACAATACACTCTTCTTTATTTTCCTGCCGGCACCTGATAGCCTCATCTATTGCGCATTTAATGGCATGGGCTGTCTCCGGAGCCGGAATAATGCCTTCGGTCCTGGCAAATGTTAAAGCAGCTTCAAAAACCGGATTCTGATGATAAGCCGCAGAATCTATGACTTTGTGATGGACAAGCAGCGACAGCAGCGGAGAGTTACCGTGATAGCGCAAACCGCCGGCGTGTATAGGGGCCGGAACAAACTTATGGCCTAAAGTGTACATCTTGAGCAGGGGCGTAAGCCCGACTGTATCGCCATAATCATAGAGATACTGCCCTTTGGTAAAACTCGGGGTTGCTGTCGGTTCAACCGCAATAAACCTTATCTTTTTCCCTTTCAGCTTATCGGGCACAAATGGCAGGCAGAAACCGGCAAAATTGGAACCGCCGCCTACACAGCCTATTAAAACATCCGGGCTCTCCCCGGCTATTTTAAGCTGCTTCTGCGTTTCCAGCCCCACTACAGTCTGATGCATCAAAACATGGTTCAGCACACTGCCTAAGCTGTACTTAGTATTATCGTTTTTGGCCGCTTCCTCAACCGCTTCCGATATAGCTATGCCAAGGCTACCGTAAGATGAGGGATTTTCTTTTAAAATGCTTCTGCCAGACTCAGTTCTATCCGTAGGGGACGGGTAAACTTCTGCGTTCCAGATATGCATAAGGTCCCTTCTGTAGGGCTTCTGCTGATAACTTATTTTAACCATGTAGACAACGCACTTGATGCCGAAAATATTGCAGGCAAAAGATAAAGCAGATCCCCACTGCCCTGCTCCGGTCTCGGTGGCAATTCTTTCTACGCCTTCTTTTTTGTTGAAATAGGCTTGAGCAACTGCGGTGTTGGGCTTATGGCTTCCGGGCGGAGAGACAGATTCATTTTTATAATAGATTCTTGCCGGAGTTTTAAGAAAACGCTCCAGTTTATATGCCCTGTGTAAAGGCGTAACTCTCCATAATTTATAAACATCCATTAATTCTGCCGGTATCTCATGCCATTTCTTTTTAGAGAGCTCCTGCTCAACAAGAGATTTAGGGAAAATAGGATAGAGCTGCTCGGGTTTAAGCGGTTGCCTGGTAGCCGGATCTTTAGGAGGAGGCACATCCCAGGGCAGGTCAGCCTGAACATTATACCATGCTGAGGGCAAATCCTGTTCGGAAAGAAAAATTTTGCTATCCACCGTAACCTCCTTAGATTAGAATAATATTAATGATGCCCGCTACAATTCAAATTTGATTATATAATTAGGCTCCGCGTATTCTACTCTGGAATCTTTAGACAGCCTCTCAACCATTGATTCTACAGAAATGTTTTCAGCAAATTTAAAATGATAGACTCCGATTCTTTCTATAATATTCAAAACCTGTAAGCTATGCTCACCTATAAAACTGTTTATATCTTCAGAACCTATGTCTTCTTTGAATTTTACCAAAACTTCAAATTCTAAAAACTTAGCGTTTTCATCCATAGTTACGCCGGATTCTCCCTGATCCTGAGACTGATTTTCTAACAGGCCGGTATCCTCTGTACCGTTATCAATACGGCTATAGGCCAGAAATATCAAAATGCCAGCCAGCAATACAGCTATCGCTGTGAGCTTTAAAGCTTTCATTTTCAAATTATAACTTAAAGATAAAATGTTGCAATATAAAAACGTGCAAACGTACAAACGTTAAAACGTTGCAAAGTTTAATAACAGATTTGATATAATAAAAATTATGAAACGGTTAAAATCTGCCCAAATTTTTATATTAATAATTCTGCCTGTTTTAATTTACTCCAAATCTGTCAATAACGGATATATCTGGGACGACGATGTCCATATATATAAAAATGCTCAGATCAAGGATTTCAACGGCTTAAAAACAATCTGGTCTAAAAATACTACAAACCAGTATTATCCCCTTACTATTACGTTTTTCTGGCTAGCAGAAAAGGCCTGGGGCCTAAACCCCAAAGGTTACCATGCCATGAGCATTGTCTTTCATATTGCAAATACCCTGCTGCTGTTCTGGGCGGTTAAAAAATTATTCGGGCCTTTGGCATTTATCGGCGCGCTGATATTTGCTATACATCCCATACAGGTTGAAACTGTGGCCTGGGCAACGGAATTTAAAAATATATTGGCCCTGTTCTTTTTCCTGCTTGCCCTGCTGAGCTATCTTAAGTTCGACAATAACAAAAAATCTAAAGATTATATCATAACGATCGGATTGTTTTTATGCGCTGTTTTGTCAAAACACATAGCCGTCTGTTTTGCGTTTATACCGATGGCCTATAAATGGCAGAGAGAAGGCAAAATAGGATTGAGAGAGATTAAAATATCAATGCCTTTTTTATCTATAGGCTTGCTGATGGGAGCAATCGCAGTTATCTCTGAACTATACCAGGTAGGCGCAAGAGGAGAAGAATGGAGCTTAAGCATAATACAGCGCCTGATGCTCTGGGGGCAGAGCTCTTGGTTTTATATTTATAAAACACTGCTTCCGATTAATTTTATGTTTTTCTATCCTAAATGGGATATTGACCCCGGCCGGGCCCTGCAGTGGCTGCCTTCTTTAGCGCTAGTATCTGCAATTTTATTGTGGGCGTCTAAATACAGGGTTAACCGTAACATATTTACCGTACTTATCTTTTATATAATATCAATATTCCCGGCTTCGGGATTTTTTAATGTCTATCCGATGATATTTTCATATGTTGCGGACCATTTCAGCTATCTGTCCTCCCCTTTTATAATACTGCTTATACTCGGGACTGTTTACAGATTAGGAGTGTTTTTTAAAAAAAATTTAAGATGCACAATAACTGCAAAAACAACTTTAAATATTCTGGCCGCCGTTATAATAATATATCTGGGATTGGAGTCGTTTAAGCTGGCCGGAAACTACAGAGATGAAATCACGCTCTGGGAAAACACGATAAAACGCAACCCCGGGCTATGGATGCCTTACGCAAATCTGGCCGTACTGCATGCAAACTCTGAAAATTCAGAACAGGCGATAAAACTATACCAAAAAGCAATCTTCTTAAAGCCCGATAAAGCTTCTATACACTACAACATGGGCAATCTCTATTACCAGATGAAAGACTATGACAGCTCTATTCAAAGCTATTTTAGGGCATTGCATATAGACCCTCACTATGCCCAAGCCTATGCCAACCTTGCCAATGTCTACAGGGCTTTGAATGATAAAAATAAGGCTTTAGAAAATTATGCTAAGGCTTCAGAGCTCAAGCCTGAGGCTATAATATATTACAATATGGCCCATATATATTATGAAACCGGAGATATTGAACAGGCTATAGAGCTGTACAACCAGGCTTTAAAAACCAAAACAGGATATCCAAGAGCGCATGTAAACCTGGCTATAATATATTTACAAATAGAAGAATATGGCCTGGCGAAAGAAAACTATAAAAAGGCTCTGGAGAAAGGCTATAAGATAGAGCCGGAACTACAAGCTATTTTCGATAAACTTTGACCGGGTACTACATTC
>JAQUNS010000076.1 GCA_028717465.1 Candidatus Omnitrophota bacterium | reverse complement strand
CCAAAAATGCCGCAGTCGGACAAACATTTATGCACTGGCCGCAGGCAGTACAGACGCTATCTCTAAGAGGCATATCGTATGCCGGCATAACCACTGTCTGAAAACCTCTGTGGGCATATCCTATAGCATTGACTTTTTGTATCTCAGAGCATAAGCGCACGCATCTTCCGCAGAGAATACACTTATTAGGATCTCTGATAACAGCGGAAGAAGACAGGTCTTTTTGGTAATTTTTTCTCTCGCCTTCAAAGTGGCGGCTGCGTATACCCATGGAATAAGCCAAGCGCTGCAGTTCGCATATGCCGTCTCTTTCGCAGGTATGGCAGTCTAAAGGATGGTTGTCTAAGATCAGTTCTATAATGTCGCGCCTGGCCCGCCTGAGCTCTTTGGAGTTGGTTTTTATTTTCATGCCGTCTGATACCGGGTAGGAACAGGATGCTACATAATTATTAATACCTTCAACTTCCACTATGCAGACCCGGCAGGCTCCTTCTATAGAGAGCTTGGGATGGTAGCAAAGCCTGGGAATATGAAAACCGAGCTTATCGGCTGCCTGCATTATAGTCTGGCCGCTTTCAACCTGATAGATTTTTCCGTTTATATAAATATTCACTGAATTAACCGGCATATCATCACCTTTAGCCCTTATCTATTGCCTTAAACTTGCATATTTCTGCGCAACGGCCGCATTTAATACACTTGCCTAAATTTATAGAGTGCTTTGACTTTATATCTCCGCTGATAGCTGATACAGGGCATACTCTCTTGCAAGCACCGCAACCGGTACAATTATCATTTATGCTGTAAACTAAAAGGTTTTTGCATGTTTTAGCCCGGCATCTCTTCTCATATATATGCTCCCGATATTCGTCGTAAAAATTTCTCAGCGTGCTTAAGACAGGATTGGGGGCAGTCTGGCCTAAACCGCATAGAGAGGCTTTTTTTATTGTATGGGCCAGTCTTTCCAGCTTAATCAAGTCGCTCTCTTGGCCTCTACCCTCTATTATTCTGGTCAGTATTTCAAGCATTCTTTTGGTGCCTTCCCGGCAAGGCACGCACTTACCGCAGGATTCACTCTGGGTAAACTCCAGAAAGAATCTGGCAATTCCAACCATACAGTCATCTTCATCCATAACAACCATACCGCCTGAGCCCATCATAGCACCTGCTTCTTTAAGCGATTCATAGTCTATCTGGGTATCTAAAAACTCCTCTCTTATGCAGCCTCCGGACGGGCCTCCGATTTGAACAGCTTTGAATTTTTTACCGCCGGGGATGCCTCCGCCTATATCAAATATTATCTGGCCTAGAGTTGTGCCCATAGGAACCTCGACCAGCCCGGCATTGCGTACTTTGCCGGCAAGAGAAAATACCTTTGTTCCTTTAGATGTCTTGGTACCTACAGAACTAAACCATAAAGCACTGTCCAATACAATAACTGGAATATTAGCCCATGTCTCAACATTATTTATTAGGGTAGGCTTTTCAAAAAGGCCTTCTACCGAGGGATAAGGCGGGCGCGGCCTGGGCATACCTCTAGAACCCTCTATAGAATGGATAAGAGCAGTTTCTTCTCCGCAGACAAAGGCCCCTGCCCCAAGACGGATTTCGATATCGAAACTAAAACCAGACCCCAATATATCCTTACCTAAAAACCCCTCTTGATAAGCATCGCTTATGGCCTTTTCCAGTCTCTTGATAGCAAGCGGATACTCCGCTCTTATATAAATTATCCCTCTCTGAGCTCCTATAGCATAGCCGCCTATAATCATGCCTTCTATCATAGAGTGGGGGTCACCCTCTATAGCGCTCCTGTCCATAAATGCTCCGGGATCCCCTTCGTCAGCATTACATATTACGTACTTGTGCTCAGAGCCAGCCTGAGCGGTCAATTTCCACTTAAGCCCTGTAGGAAATCCCGCACCGCCCCTGCCCCGTAAACCGGATTTTTCAATCATAGATATAACTTCACCAGAAGCCATATCCGAGAGCACCTTGGCCAAAGCTTCATATCCGCGCAAGGATAGATAGTCATCTAAATTCTCCGGATCTATTATTCCGCAATTTCTAAGAGCTATGCGCATCTGCTTTCCAAAAAAATCGATATCTCCGAATATTCTGTAAAGCCTGTTAAAAAGAAAGTCTTCATCTACAATAAGCCTGGATACCGGATTGTCATTAACCAAATGTTCTTTGACTATCTCAGGAACATCCGATTCTTTAACATTCCCGTAGATAGTATAGCCCGGATTTACAATCATAATCGGGCCCTTGTTGCACATGCCAAGGCACCCGGAAAGCTTCACTGCCACTTTGTCAGCCAAGCAGTTTCTTTGAAGCTCTTCTTTTAATAAATTCTGTATAGTTCTGGATTCTTTATGCAGGCACCCGAATCCATCACAAAGAGTTATCGAAAATTTTTGATCGGACAATTTTATACTGCCAGAACCGCTCAGTATATTCAGAGTCCACTCTTCGATAACCTGGCCGTTTTTTATGTGCCGTTCGATAATATCTTTTGCTTTTTCAGGGGTAACCTTGCCATACTTAACCGGAATCTTGCCTTCCTCTATAACTTCTACTGTAGGCTCTAAATTGCAGCGGCCGACACAGCCTTTCTGGCTCAAATAGACATCAGTTAAGCCTTTCTCTTTTGCTTTTTTAAAAACATCGAAAACTTCCTTAGATCCGGCAGCAATCTCGCATGTTGCCATGCCGACATAGACTCTTTTAGTAGACAGGTAGCCTTTGCCTAGAATTCTGCTGATTGCCTCAGCTCTTTTCTTCTTAACTATATCTTTAGGAATCATTGTTCCTCCCCGGGAATACAAAAGATAAATGCATTGCCCCTATCTTTAGGCTCAATTCTAATCTCTCCGCCATGATTATTTATGATCTGTCTGGTTATAAAAAGCCCAAGCCCGGTGCCTTTCTCTTTTTTGTAGTCTTTGTTCATAAGCCTGGTAAATTTTTTAAATAATTGGGCTATCTCTTCTTCTTTTAAAGGAATGCCGTCGTTATATACCGAAACCTCAAGCATGCCGTTTTTAAAAGACGAGGAGACCTCTATTTTACCGTTAACTGTGCCATATTTTATAGCGTTACTGATCAAATTGTGAAAAACTATTTTAATAAGGTCTAAATCTGCGAATATTAAAATCCCGCTGGAAACATTATTGCTTAAAGAGATACCTTTATCCTGAGACTGTTTGGCAAAATATTCAACCGCTTCGTTTATTATATCTTCTTTCAACATGAATTTCGCTTTATTTAAAGACAGCTCTCCTTTTTCTATCCTGCTAAGATTGAGAAAGTTTTAACGGTCTGCGACAGATAGTCCAAATTCTTAGCGACGGAATCAAGGGCCTTTCTCTGCTTAAAGTTAGTCAAACCTAAAAACCCGTCCTTTACCGAATATACATTAAGTATAGCAGATGCCAAGATTCCTTTTAACTCATGAGCAACAAATCCTATTAAATCCAAATAGCTCTTATTAAGACTGGCCAGTTTTTCATTTGATACCTCAAGGCTCTCTTCGCGAACCTTTAGCTTCCCGGCCATAATATTAAAAGAAGCGGCAAGATCATTTAGCTCTTTTATAGAGGTATCAGTCTTTAATACCGTATCTGTATCGCCATAAGAGAGCCTCTCGGTACCGCGTAAAACCTCCCTTACGGGTTTAGTAATGGCTAAAGACAACAGGCAGGATAAGAGTATTCCGGTTAGCGAAGCAGCGGCAAGTATTAAAACTAGGATAAGAAAAAAATTTCTGCCTATATCGTAAAAAGGCTTTTCCGGTATTCCGACATAGAGTATTCCAATAACTTCCCCTTTTAAATTAACAATAGGCTCATATGCGGTTAGGTACCAGTCTGTAACTACAAAAGCCCTGTCCAGCCACTCTCCGGAATTCTCTACTACAGCATTGTAGACAACCTCTGAAACTACCGTACCTATCGCTCTTTGATGTTTATTATCCAAAACGTTTGTTGCTATACGTACGCCATCTAAAAATATAGTTACTGTTCCTGATCCTTTAGATTGGTGAGGATCGGTTTTAAACACCGTGTCAGATATTTCATCTATTAATGCAAGATTATTGTTAATTATTTTACCTCCGTAGACAATCTTAGTTACCTCATTTCTTTGGTCTAAAAATGGCCGGGCGGCTTCTAGGCTCATGGCAGATTTTAAAAAATCCTGAATATCTGGCCTGGACTTTGGAGTATACTTAACAGATACAAGTGCTCTGCTGTAAAGCTCTTCGCCTATCTCTTTTAGTTCCTGTTCGGATATTATTCTGCTTGAAGAAACAGCCGATTTTCTATGAAAAGACTCTTTTGCTAATTCAGAATTGATAGAGCTTAAATCTTCTGCGTTAACTACAAAAATATAGTCCAAACCCATCTTATCTTTTATGAAGTTTAAATCGAAATCCGGCTCAAGCAGCGAAAATATATCTTTCATATTTTCATGCTGCCGCTGATATGTTTTACGCACAGTCTGAAGATCATATACAATCTGCTCTTGGGCCTTACCGACAATATACTTCTTTACAATATAGTAACCGAATAATCCTAAAGATATGCCCAGAAAAAACACGATAGATAAAAGAGAAATTAATATTTTAGTCCTTAAAGAAGCTGCTTTCATATCTTTCTTTTTTTCTCCAAAGTATTCACAAAATATATTACAGTTTCAAGTTCAAGAACCAGATTAACATTTGATACTACGCAATCTCTTTTTGTCTTAAGCCGTATCGGAGCAAAATTCAAAACTCCCCTGACACCGGAAGAGACAGCAATATCTAAAACCTGCTGTGCGGCAATATCAGGCGTAGCAATAATTGCAAGCTTGATGCTATGCTCTTTTATATACTCGCCGATATTATCCATAGCCAAAATCGGCACATTTGAATGCTGGCTATATTTAGAAGGGTCGATATCAAAACCGGCTATTATATTGATCCCTTCC
>JAQUNS010000075.1 GCA_028717465.1 Candidatus Omnitrophota bacterium | reverse complement strand
GTTGAGATGGTCCTTTTGTTATGGGTGATCACCAGAAATTGAGAAAGCCGGGAAAATTCTTCCAGCAGCCTTCTGAATCTGTCTATATTGGACTCATCCAAAGGAGCGTCGACTTCATCCAGTATGCAAAAAGGAGAAGGTTTTACCTGAAATATAGAGAATAATAGAGATAACGCAGTAAGAGCCTTTTCTCCGCCTGAAAGAAGGCTTACGCTTTGGAGTTTCTTGCCGGGCGGGCGCGCCAATATATCGATTCCTGCTTCCAGGCAATCAACGCCTTCATCTAAAACTAAATCGGCATCGCCTCCGCCGAAAAGACGCGGGAATATCTCTTTAAACGACTTCCTGACGCTCTGAAAAGTATCTAAAAACATATCTCTGGTTGTTTTATTGATCTTTCTAATCGCTGCCTGAAGAGACTCTTTTGCCTCCAAGAGGTCTTTCTCCTGATTTTCTAAAAACAACAGGCGCTCCTGAAGATTCTTATGCTCTTCGATAGCAATAAGATTTACTTCGCCCATATTCTGCAGTTTTTCTTTAAGCTGCACAATCTCCTGCTCTAACAAATCTCTATCTATCTCTTCGCCTTTATATTCTGGGATCTCAGTAATATTGTAAATCTGATTGAGCCGGTCTTTTATACTTTTAATCTTATACTCTTCCTCGTTCATATTTAAATCCAGATCGTGAACCTCATCTTTTCTGGAACTGTATTCATTGCGTAGTTTCATTAACTCATCTTCTTCTTTTTCAAAATCCAATCTTGCTTTTTCATATTCCTGCCTTTTGCTTTCTAAATCAGAGCTGCCTGTACTTATGTTTTGGAATAAATTATTGTTTTCAGAGCTAAGAGCAGCGATCTCATCTTTCAGTTGAGATATTTTTAAAATAATTTCTTCGCGCTCCTTTTCTCTTTTCTGCTTATCTCTTTCTAAGTTAGCAAGCTCAAGCTCAACCGACTTTATAATATCTGAATGTTTTTTTCTGTTTTCGTTTAACGAGAGTTCTCTGGCCTCAAGTTGAGCAAGCTGTATAGACAACTCATGTTTTTTGTCGACAGCACTGGAATAATTCTGCTGGCAATTAAGCAGGTTCTGTTCGTCCGATTTGAGCCCTGACTCTGCCTGCTCTATCTCTAGCTGGAGCCTCTCTCTGCGCTCTGAATCGCCGGAAACTTGGGAATCTATATCTTCGATATCAAGGTCCATTATCTCTTTTTCCTGTAGAAGCCTGTCCCTATTGCTTCTCTCTGAGTCTAAACTTTTATTTAAACCTATGATCTGGTAGTTGCACTCGGACTTTCTGTTCTCATGCTCTGAGATCTCTGAATCCAGCTTTGAAATTCCTCTTTCTAAATTTATTATCTCTGCAGATTTAATCTTTGATTCTTCTCTTAAAGATTCTAGTGCCGATTTGAGCCTCTCTATTTTACCCTCTCTGTCGAGAAAACCTAAGTCTTTAGAAGAATCGAATCCTATGCTTAAAACAGCTCCCTGAAAAAGCATATTGTTCTGGGTTAAGAATCTATATGCCGGATATTTAAGGCTTAAATCCTGGGCCCTTTGAAAATCTTCAACATAAAAAGCATCTTCTATTAAAACGAGCAGTTTTATATAACCCGAATCCAGCCTTACAAAATTAGCCATAGCAACAGCCCCTTCTATAGATTCTGTCTTTTTGGGCACAAGATCGTCTAAAATTATTATATTCAGGTCCGAGAACCTCTCTGTTTTAGAAGTCTTGATCAGTTGCAAAGCATCTTCTCTTGTCCTGACCACAATAGACCTTAAGTTTCCGCTAAAGGCCAGTTCGACACGTTCAATATTTTCATCAGGTGCCTTGATGATATCGGATAGGGAACCCAATATTTTATCGCCATACATATCTTTGAGCCTCTTGGCATCTTCAGAATAACCCAATCCTTGAGAAAATATTTCAGACCAGCTATTTAGCCTTACTTCATTGCTGCTGATCTTTCTATCTATCTCTGTTTTACTTGCGACAAGTATGTTTTTTTCTTCCAATATATTTTTCCTATTAATTAATAGGGTTTCTAACTTGGTTTTAACCGAATTAAATACAGATTCAGAATCTTTAAGCTCACCGGAAAGACGGCTTAACTTTAAGTCCTGTTCCTCTATTCTGGATAGTATATCCCGAAGGTTCTCACGTAATCTAACAGAACGAGCTCTTAAAGATTTGATCTCGCTATCTAACTCTAAAAGCAAGTTTTTCTTCTGGGTAAGTTCGTAACTTGACTCTAAAATTTTTGATTTTATTTGATCTATCTCTATTTTCAGCCTTTCTCCGTCAGAACCTATATGCTGTAATGCTTGTTTTCTCTCGGAGATAATATCCGTCAATCTTTTTTCTTCCAGGCCGAAATTTCTGTTCTCATCATCTAAAGAAGACTGCCTCTGCCGGGCAAGCTCTGCTCTTTTTAAAATCTCTTCTAATTCCGCAATTAAAAGTTCTGTTTTTTCTTCGCTCTCAACTATGGTCTGTTTGTTCCAATTTATTCTTTCTGAGTTTCTCTGCTGTTTGGCCTGGTACTCCCTCAAAACATTCTCCTGAGCTGCCATGCCTTCAGATATTTCAGCGATCGATTCTCTAAGATGTTTGGCAAGAGTTTCTTTGGATTCCAGAAGTTTTTGCATTTTATCAAAATCGTCTTTAAAATTTACCTTTTTAGATGAAAAAGAAGATATAATATTTTGATATTCAAAAATTTTAGCGCTTGCTGAAAACAACTCTTTATCTTTCACCTGCTCATAGATAATCTTGTACTTCTCGGCCTTGCGCGCCTGCCTCTCTAAAGATGATATCTGCCTTCTTACCTCGGCCACTATGTCAGAGACCCTGAGAAGATTGTTTTCGGTATTCTCCAGTTTGCGCAATGCTTCTTTCTTTTTATTTTTAAACCTGGTTATGCCACTGGCTTCTTCAAAAACATACCTTCTCTCGTCTGGCTTGGAGCTTACTATCAAATCCATCTTGCCCTGCTCCATGAGCGAGTATGCTTTGGTGCCTATGCCGGTTCCTGCTATCAGATCCTGGACATCTTTAAGCCTCACAGATACCGAATTAATCAAATATTCACTCTCTCCGGTGCGGAAAAGCCTCCTGGAGATGATAACTTCATTGAAGTCTATGGGCAGCTTCCCGTCTTCATTGGATATCCTTAAAGAGACCTCGGCAAAATTAACCTTTTCAGCAAGCTCGGTACCGTTAAAGATAACGTCTTCCATAGAACCGCCCCTGAGTTCTTTAGCGCTCTGTTCGCCCAAAACCCACTTCATGGCATCTACTATATTAGACTTGCCGCAACCGTTAGGACCGACAATAGCGGTAACGCCTGTTTCAAACTCTAAAGATGTTTTTTCGGCGAAAGATTTAAAACCGTAAATTTCTAAACTTTTAAGTAGCATAGATATAGCATATAATAAAGCCGGTTAAAATTCAATGTTAACTGTGTAGAAATGATTAGGCCCCTGCCTGCCCCGTGGAACCTGAGAGATTCCCGGAACTCAAGGCTGGTAATTCTATAAATTCCACAGGGCCGGTGAGGCAGGAATTTCAAAGGTAATATTGCTTAAACTATGAGCTAATGGCAAACAGTCCCGACGCTACAATCGGGATAAATAAACAGGGATAAAAAAACTAGATAGGATAAATACAGGTAAAAATAAAAATGGGAGGTAACAGATGAATTTGATTATTGTCTATGTGTTAATAGGTCTTGCCGGCGGAGCTTTGAGCGGATTGCTGGGCATAGGAGGAGCAACGTTAATAATACCTGCCTTAATTTACATTCTTGGCTTTCAACAACACCTTGCCCAGGGCACAACCTTAGCTCTGATGGTTCCGCCGATAGGGCTGTTGGCAGCTTGGACATATTATAAATCCGGCAATACTGATATAAGGGTAGCAGCTTTTATATGTCTGGGCTTCTTTCTCGGCGGGCTATTCGGCGCTAAGATAGCACACTTAATTCCGCAAGAGTTTCTTAAAAAAATATTCGGATTCTTTATGCTGCTGGTAAGCGTGCACATGATCTTGGGCCGCTAATTAAAACTGAATGTTGGCGTAGAGGCTCTTTAGTGTTTCCAGCTTATCCTCTGAGTCCAAATAATCAAGAAGGTATTGTTGATTTGCTCCCGAGACAAAAGCAAGCAGCATCTGAAGCTGATCTAATGCCAAGTAGACTTTTGCTATGGATCCAGATTCAGAGACAGAGTCATAAAATCCCAACGGACCTATGAGGCCCGGAAAATCCTTTAGCGCTTTCTTAAAAAGATCTACTGCTGCATTAGGATTTACAGGGTAGAGCAATGCTGTAGCATGCGGTGAACCTATGTCCGAACGCACCCAGTCTTCGCTGGCATTAAAAATTCCTATGCAAGGTTCATAAACATACTCTGGACAACCCGGCCTTGCCGCAGCAGAGCGCAGCAACCTAACATTTGAATTATAAGCGTAATCTAACTGTATTGCGGCATAATTGTTGTGAGCCTTTTTCAACGCCGGAGAGAGATCGCATTCCGGAATAAAAAGCAAAGGCATCCAAGCCTGAAAGGCACCCTGCCAGGGCTTTAAAAAGCTGACCGATCTTCCGTTAGAGAGGGCATACTCTGAGCGCGGGCAATTACCAGACCTAAGCAGATTAAACCAGACCTGTTTAGGCAAATCAGCCAGCAATATAGCAGCAACAGCAGCAGTTCTGGCTTCGGTATAAAACCTGTCTATCCAAAGCGAAGCTACCGGCTTACCGCATTTATAGCCGCCGTAAAGCAGGCCTTTGTTAGGATCATAGAGTTTCTGCCAACCGGTCTTCTGTTCAGATAGCATATCTTGGATATCTTTCTTTATGGCTTCTTGAAAAGTATTTTCGGGCTTAGAAAAAGCCCCCGCTACCGCCATAAGAGAGAGCGATAGATTGCCGTTATCATAGCTTGACAGTGACTCGTCTTCTGCCACTTTAATGCTGTCTTCTAACTCA
>JAQUNS010000074.1 GCA_028717465.1 Candidatus Omnitrophota bacterium | reverse complement strand
AATACCCTATTCTGCAGTTAAACGACGGCATAAAAGCCGCCCTGGGAGAAAAGAACCTCGTCATCATTAATTCACAGGCCAATATCATAGACCAGCAGCTTAAAAAAAGATCCGCAGTACTGTCTCTGTTTTCGGGGCACTCTTATTATCATGCCACATCTTTGGTAAAAAATGTCAGCGAAAATCCTTATATAGCCGGGCACCATCTGGCCTGGGGCCTGCTGGACTCCCTCTCTTCTAAAACAGCCAAAAGAGAAGTCGTGAAAAGGCTGGCTTTGGTATTCAGTTCTGACAGCTTTATCCAGAAATCCGAGCTGCTCAGGGGCATGCAGGAGGTCCTGGGGGTGAGGTTCCCTATTTTAGGAGGAGTCATATCGGAAAATTCATCTCTCAATCCTTCCGCCGTATCTTTTAACCGCGAAGGCAGCCAGGACTCTGTGGTCGGAGTGCTTCTGGCAGGAGAACAGCTGATGGTGGGATTGGGCTCATATCACGGCTGGATACCTCTGGGTCTGCCCAAAAAAATTAAAAAAGTCGATAACAACAGAATCCAGGATTTAGATGATTTAAGCCCTCTTAAATATTATTTCAACTATTTGGGCAGGCATCTTGACCTTACAAAAGAAGACAGCGCATCTATCGGCATAATATACCCTCTGGGCATAGAGAGCGAAAAAGACCAGTATTTGATAAGATTCCCTAAGTTCTTTGAGCCGGGCGGAAGCATTATAGTCGACTCTCAAGTCCAGGAAAACCAGAATTTAAGGCTTATGATGGGCACCAGAAAAGAGCTTCTAACAGCAGCAGAAAAGGCTGCAGATGCTGCGCTGGAACCATTTTTGAAGACAAAAACCAACCCTTCGCTTATTATAATAATTTCAGCTATAGAGAGAAAAGAGATCTTAGGGGTAGAAATAAACAGCGAAATAAACGCCGTTAAAAACAAAGTTCCGGAGCATACTAAAATAGTAGGGCTCTATACTAGAGGCCAGTTTGCCCCTTATGGAGGCAATACTCAGCTTAATTCTATGTCCTATTACCAGAACGGAGGAATTGCAGTAGCGGCAATAGGGCTTAAAAAAGATTAGATTATGTATATAAACATCGGACTGGGATTACTGATTCTATTTTTCGTCCTGCTGACGCTGGCCACGGTTCTTTTGACTCTTCTGGGGCAGGAAAAGATAAACAAAAAAAAGCTTCTCTCTGAGCTGGACTATATGCGCAGGGCATATAATGAAGTCGAAGCACAGTCAAAACTGCTGGCCGATACGAACCTCAATTTCCAGAGAATCCAGAAAGAGCTGGACAAAAAACTCAAAGCTTTAAACACTCTATACAAAATAACCCAAACCATATCGAACACATTCGAAACAGACAAAATACTGGAAAGCCTGGAACTGGAAGATATCGAAGAGCTGAATTTTGAAAAACTTGCCTTCTTCATATTTGATGAAAGCGGAAAAGAAGTAAAAATTAAAAAGTTCACCGGCTATGGGGACGAGGAGCCCCAAATACCGGCAAATGCCATAGACAGCATCTTTTCTTTAAAAAGCCCGATATATGTCGGAAGCAATGTCCATATGCCCGAAGGTTTAAAGCCGCTGGCAGAGAAATTAAACCTTACGTCTATGATCATAGTACCGCTTCAGATAAGAGACAAGAATATAGGCATTATGACAATAGGAAACACCAAGACCTACCAGAAACCATCCGAATCAGACATAGAGATACTTTCGCTTCTGGCCAACCAATTGGTCCAGAGCATAGAAAACGCCTCTCTCTATGAGCAGCTCTGGAAATCATATCAGGATCTGGAAGAACGGGTCAAAGAGAGAACAAGGGAATTGGAAGAAGCCAACAAAGAACTGCAGAAGATGGACCAGGTCAAAACAGAGTTCGTTTCGGCCGTAGCGCATGAATTAAGGACCCCGCTTACTTCCATAAAAGGCTACGCCACAATACTCTCCAGCGGAAGGTTGGGAAAATTAAAATCCGAACAGGAAGAGCGCTTAAACAGGATCAACAAACATTCCAACGAGCTTGTCAACCTTATCAATAACCTGCTTGATATATCCCGCATTAAGGCCGGAAAAACAATCATGGCAATTGAAAGCGTTAATCTCAAAGATGTAGTAAAAGACACCGAAGAGTTAATATCTCCTCAGGCAGAAGAAGCTAGAATAGAGTTCAGGGTCAGGTTTGATACCGATATAAACAGCATAATGGCCGATAAGATACAACTGGAGAGGGTTTTGGTAAATCTGCTCAGTAACGCCCTTAAATTCACTCCGCAATTAGGCCAGATAGGGCTCAACATCTCATCCGAAAAAGATTTTGTAAAATTTGAGGTCTACGATACCGGCGCAGGCATAGAAGAAAAAGATATAGATAAAATATTTAACGAATTCTTCCGGGCAGACAACGCCGTCAACAGGGAGAAAAAAGGAACCGGTTTAGGCCTATCTTTAGTCAAACAGATAGTAGAGGCCCATAGCGGTGAAATATGGGTTGAAAGCAAGTTAAACAAAGGCAGCCATTTTTATTTTAAATTACCTATAAACAGAAAGGAGAAAAAATAATGGCCAAAAGAATTCTGGTTGTAGATGACGACACCGACATAAGAGATGTTTTAAAAATACTGCTGGAGTCCGAGAAATTCGAAGTCGAAGAGGCCTCCAACGGCAAAGAGGCTCTTGTCAACATACACCGCAAGCCGCCTGATTTGGTTATAACGGACTATGTTATGCCGGACATGGACGGCGAAGAGCTCTGCCGCCACATAAAAAGAGACATTCTGCTCAGGCATATTCCGGTCATAATGCTTACCGGCAAAAAAGAGGATATTACCGACAAAGTCAAAGGCATCGACGCCGGCGCAGACGACTATATAGTTAAAACAGTAGATGAAAAAGAGTTTTTAGCCCGGGTTAAAATGGTTATCAGGCGCACCGAAATAGACTTAGACGCTAACCCTTTAACCCGCCTGCCGGGAAACGTCTCGATATTAAACGAGATCGAGTCCAGAATAAAAAAGAAAGGAAAATTTGCAGTCTGCTACATAGACCTTGATAAATTCAAATCCTACAACGACAAATACGGATTTGAAAAAGGCGACAGAATAATCCAGGAGACCGCGCGAGTATTGATCGAATCTATAGACGAAACCGGCAAAGAAGGAGATTTTATCGGCCACGTCGGAGGAGACGATTTTGTGATAGTAACCGACCTTGAAAGAGCCGAAAACATATCCAAGAAAATTATAGAAAAATTCGACTCCAAGATAAACAGATACTACACCAAAGAAGACTTAAGCAGGGGATATATTATGTCCAAAGACAGAAAAGGAAACGACGAAAAGACCCCGATAATGTCGGTATCGGTAGCAGTGGTTACCAATATAAATACACAATTTGAACATGTCGCAGAGGTTGTCCAGAGAGGAGCCGAAGTCAAAGAATACACCAAAACTCTTTCAGGCAGCAACTATGCTATAGACCGCCGGTCCTAAAAAATAAAAAATCAAATATTAAATATCAAAAATTTAAACCGCTTGCAAATTTTATTTTCTATTTTTGATTTTTTATTTTTAATATTTAATTTATTATGCCGGGAGGGGGACTTGAACCCCCACGGCGTTAACCACATGGCCCTTAACCATGCGCGTCTGCCATTCCGCCATCCCGGCTCATTGACGCTTTAAAAACTACTACAAGAGCCATAATTATACAAAACAACACCCAGCTAAAACAATATTTAATTTCCACCACCCTGACTCCCACCCTCTATCAACCCTAATAGTTGACAAAAGAGACGACGTCTCTTTTGTCAACTATTCTAATAGACGGTATAAATATTGGCGCGAAACGCCTAAAACTTTGGATATATCAGAGATCCTGTACCCCTGCCGGATAAGCCTTTCTATTAATAATTTTTTCTTGGACATACCGAAGAACTTCTTGGAATTTCTGTATCTCTTAAAATTTTCGACTTCTTCTTCTACATCTAAAGCTTCTTCATCCTGCTCTGATTTGTGGTGCTCTTTTTTAAGCTGAAGCATTTCAAAGCAAAATTTATTAATAAAGCGGGATGTTAGGTCGCCGTCCTGATAATCCAGCTTCTCCCCTTTCTCAAATAAAGACCGGTATATCTGCCGCGCTCGTTTTATATCTTTATGCAAAATAGACAAAACTGATTTATAGTCAACAAAAGTCTTGCAATCTTTATCCTCGGTAAACAAAGCTACGCTACTCCATCTATATTTAGCCGGATTATCGACCAGCTTGGCTTTGCATGGATTTAAATGGATATAGGCCGATATAGCAAACAAGTATTTGTCGCTTAAACACAGGAATGCCCTGAACGGCCTGCAAAAGACAGGACCCTTTCTTTTGTATTTTTTATTAAAATTGACTGCGTATCTTCCCAGCAGATATTTTGCGCCTTCGGAGAGGTTTTCTCCGGTAATCTGAAGCAAAATATGAATGTGGTTGGGCATAAGGGCAAAGGATAATACCCGCCAGTTAAATAGCCGCGCAGTCTCTTTGATTAAAGAGAGCATGAAAAGATAATCCTTCTCATCCTGAAATAGCGGTTCGTCACCGGGAGCCCTTTGGGTAAGATGGTAGATTGCGTGAGGATAAATTACTCTGTGCCTTAAATTGGTTCTTCTGAAAAGCATTTGGTCTTTTTCCATATGCCGAACCTTTCTATTAATATTACACCGAACACCAAATACAGTACAACTATTTAATAAGCCGATACTTTGGCACCTATAATTGCATTTAAACACAGCAAAAAAGTGTTAGCCAAAGAACAGTTGACAAAAGAGACGTCGTCTCTTTTGTCAACTGTTCTAAAATAGAAGATAGAAAAGATGGCAGAGAGAGAAAGTAAGAGAGAGAAAAGGAAAGAAAAAAAAGAAAGAAAAAAAGAAAAAAGGAAAAAGATAAAAGAGGAAAAAGAAAAGAGAGAGAGAGAGAGAGAGAGAAAAAAAAAAAAAAAGAAAAAAAAAAAAAAAAAAAAGA
>JAQUNS010000073.1 GCA_028717465.1 Candidatus Omnitrophota bacterium | reverse complement strand
AATATCATGCCAAAATCAAAGCCGGCATTTTTTAAAACTGTAGAGACAACATATGTGGTTGTGGTTTTACCGTGGGTACCGGTTACCGCTATCAACTTTTTCCCGCCAAGAGCATCCTTAAGAGCGCAAGACCTATGAATTATGCGGCATCCATTTATTTCTGCATCTATGTATTCGGGATTGCTTTTGCTTACCGCCGTGGAATATATGACAGTATCTTTTTTATCTATACGCCCTGCTTGATGCCCGGGAAAAACATCTATGCCTGAAGAATTTAAAATTCCGGATATTTTATTGTCCGGATTGGCATCTGATCCTCTGACACTAAAACCTTGCCGGCGAATAATCTGCGCCAGAGAACTCATCCCTATGCCGGTTATGCCGATCATATAGTACTGTCTGTTCATTCTAAAACCGCATCTTCAGCGTCTTTGGAACTATTTAGTTCCGCGCAAAGATTTTTAATGTTATCCCTCATTAAATTACAGAATTCCCTGTTATCCCTGAAAACGCTAATCAGTTTCGCTAAAACATCTGATTTTGCCCTATCCTGCCTTAATAAAAGCCCGGACTTTTTCATCATAATATTTTGAGCATTATAAAACTGATGCTCTTGGGCATAAGGATACGGTATGTATATGGCAGGCCTATGGCAATACAGCGCCTCTACTATGGTCTGAGCGCCGGCTCTTGACACCAACAGGTCCGAACTTTTAATAAGCTCAACCATGTCATATCTAAAATCAAATATTTCTATTTCTAAGTTAAGGGGCTGCGGAATATTCGCCAAAATCTCTTTAACCTCCTGATGCATTTTTTTCCCGGTTATTAAAATCAACCTCATAGGCAAACCATTAAGTCTGCCGTTTTGGATCAACTGCATAAAAACAGTATTTAAAAATCTGGAACCGGAGCTTCCACCCGCAAACAACACGGTAAATGTTCCGCTTTTTACGGCATCGGACGAAGATGAAATATCAATTAACGGTTTGATTCTGACTATTTTACCCGAAATATTTTTTCTGCTCCCGATAATATAATGCCAGATTACAAACACCTTATCAGTTAATCCGGCGACTAATCTGTTAGCCTTGCCTAATAAAATATTCGGTTCGTATATAACGGTCTTTGCCCTCAGGATCTTTGCGGACAGCACGCCTGCTAAAGAATGATAACCGCCAAAACCGACGCAAACTCTCATGCTCTTTATCAAAGCCTTAAAAAATATGTACAGGAAAATAAGCGGAAACTGCAGCAGAGCAACCGATTTGAATCTGGAAATATTCAATCGCTTTGCGGAGATATCAGGATCAACATAGGGAAAGCCTATTACAAAAAGATCCGACTCCAAGCAAGCGCGATCTAATTTTTTCTTGAGAATAATGGCAGGGTTAACATGGCCTCCGCTGCCTCCGGCAAACAAAAAAACAGAACCTTTTCTCATTAATAATACTTCTCCGGATCAAAACAGCCCTTGCTTATATTTAAAACTATTCCCACTATCATCATATTTGCTATCAAAGAAGAACCGCCGTAACTTAAAAACGGCAAAGGCAAGCCTTTGGTTGGCAAAAGGCCCAGACATACCCCTAAATTTATTATTATTTGATAAGAAAAAGATAGAATCAACCCTGTTAAAAATAGCCGTTCAAAAAGATTTTTTACATTGCTGAGAATATTGATAAAATTCCATATCAATAAAACATAAACCAGAATAAGAGCTGCTGCTCCGAAAAAACCAAGCTCTTCGGCAATAATGGAAAAAATAAAATCATTGTGTGCCTGAGGAAGGTAAAAAAGCTTCTGCCTTGATAATCCCAGTCCCTGCCCCAATAATCTGCCTGAACCTATAGCTATAAAAGACTGGATCAATTGAAACCCTATACTCTCAGGGTATTTCCAGGGACAGAGAAAGCCCAATACTCTATATTTAAGATAAGATACCTTGATAAATGCCACAGTTATAAAAGGAACCGCGCCCAGCGCCGTATAAAACAGAAATTTGACCGGCACGCCGGCAAAATAAAGCAAGGACATACCTACAAAACCTATAAACATAGCATTGCCAAAATCCGGCTGAAGCAGCAAAAGAACCATAAAAACTCCAGCTATTGCATATATCGGCAGGCATATTATTTTAAAATTTTTATAAAAATTTTTTTTCTTGGCTAAAAAATCAGCCAGGTAAAAAATAAACAAAATTTTTACAAACTCAACGGGCTGAATACCTAAACTCCCCAGCCTAAACCATCTTTTAGCGCCGCCGGCCCTAGCTCCAAACAGCAAAACAAGAATGAGCAGGATAAAAGCAATCAATATCAGTGCCCTGCTTTTAGATGTCATCTTTCTTAAATCTGCCGTATAGGACCAGAAAGCGGCTAACAGCCCTATAAAAATAAACATAATCTGCCTTTTA
The DNA here is from genome assembly GCA_028717465.1 of Candidatus Omnitrophota bacterium. GTDB lineage: Bacteria > Omnitrophota > Gorgyraeia > Kaelpiales > Kaelpiaceae > Kaelpia. Next base: position 2,692 of record JAQUNS010000073.1, on the reverse strand, counting down.
ACATAATATAAGCTGTCTTTAAAAACTAATTCCGAATATATGCCGGAAGAACTGTATAAAAAAATAACGCCTATACACAACAATAAAAAAGTTAAAATTACGACATTCCATCTTAACTTCCGCATTTTTTTAAATCCCTGACTATCTTTTTAAACATATTCCCTCTATGTTCATAATTTTTGAACATATCAAAGCTGGCACACATGGGCGACAACAGAACCGCATCTCCTCTGGAAGCCTCCTTAAAAGCAATATTAACAGCGCTTTTTAAATCCGGAGCAAGCTTAACAACTTCAACAAAACCGCCTATAGAATTCAATATTTTTTCGGAGGCTTCCCCTATCAGCACAAGGGCTTTCACTTTTTCGGACACTTCGTCTTTAACAATCTTAAAATCGGTGTTTTTGTCTCTGCCTCCGGCTATCAAAATTATTTCAGAATCTATATTTTTAAGGGCCCATTTGGTTGAATGAGGATTAGTAGCTTTAGAATCATTTATAAACCAGACGCCATCCACGGATTCAACACGTTCTATTCTATGCTTCAAGCTCTTGAGTTTCACAATTTCGGGGAGAAATTTATTGCGGTTAAGGCCTAAGCAATCACAGATAAGGCACACGGCTTTTCTGTTTGGATCCAGGCCTTCAGGCTCACAGCCTGAGATGTCCAACACCTGGGCAGATATAGACTTAGAGTTTTCTTTAATAATTCCATCTGTCAAATCCAAAATAGCAAAATCTTCTCTGCCTTGATTAGCAAATATTTTCAGCTTGGCATCTAAATAAGCCTTTAAGTTTTTATGCCTATCTAAATGGTCTTCGGAAATGTTAAGAAGAACTGCTATGTACGGATGAAAACTCTGCGTATATTCCAGCTGAAAAGAGCTGAGCTCAAGAACAACTATATCGCTAGAGCTAAGATTTTCAACGATAGAAGAAAAAGGAATGCCTATATTGCCGGCCAAATAAGCCGGAAGGCCCATTTTTTTGAGAACTTTATAGGTGTATGTGGTTACTGAAGTTTTACCGTTGGTTCCTGTTATAGCTATGACTTTAGCCGGCGAATACATCCAGGCAAGCTCTATCTCTGAAATAACAGGGATACTGTTGTTTACGGCATAGCGCAGAACAGGGTTTTCGTTGTCCACGGAGGGAGAGATAACAAAAAGAGACGCTCCCTGATAAAATTTTTCGCTGTGATAACCAAGCTCTACTTCTACCCCTGCCTTATTAAGTTTGGAGCGCTTTCTTCTTAGCTCGGAATTGTCGGAAGAATCTGTTGCTTTAACACGAAATTTTTTTTTGGCAAGCAACCTGGCGGCATAATACCCGCTTTCACCCAGGCCTACAATACAAAAAAAAATATCCTCTCTCATCTTAGCTTCAGCGTAAGCAAGCTCAATAAAGCAAAAAATGCTGATATAATCCAGAAGCGTATTATAATTTTTGGCTCCGGCCACCCTTTAATCTGAAAATGATGGTGAATGGGCGTAAAATAAAATACCCTCTTGCCTGTAGTTTTAAAACTAAAAACCTGGATCAGCACCGACAATGTCTCTATCACAAATAAACCGCCTATAATAAAAAGCAGAAGCTCTTTTTTAATAATAACGGCAACTGTTGCTATTGCTCCACCCAAAGCTAAAGAACCGCTATCGCCCATAAATACCTGCGCCGGATAGGAGTTATACCATAAAAATCCTATGCTGGCTCCTATGAGCGCAGCTAAAAATACAGCTAATTCTCCGGCACCTTCTATATAGGAGATAAACAGATAGCTGCTTATTTTGATATTGCCTGCCAAATAGGCCATAACAACAAAAGCAGAGCCTGCAATAATAACAGAACCTATTGCCAGCCCGTCCAAACCATCCGTAAGATTAACCGCATTAGATGTAGAGATAATTACTATTGCGACAAAAACTATATAAAACAAACCCATATTTATTATCAAATTTTTAAAAAAAGGAATCTCTACCGCCGGTTCATACCCGGCATAGAAATACAAAAAACTACCCAGGAAGATTCCCCACAAAGATTGGGCAAGCAGTTTATAACGCCTAGGAAGGCCTTTTTTGTTGTTTCTGATCTTTGTTATGTCGTCCAAGTACCCCAAACCTCCCATAATGACACAAGCCGATAAAGCAAGAGCTACGTACCTGTTTAATATGTCGCCGAACAGAATAGTAGCTATGATTATCGAAAATATGATAAGCAGGCCACCTGAAGTAGGAACTCCTTCTTTATGGGCATAATATTGATAAATTTTTTCACATTTATCTCTTTTCACTTTTTCTATCAAACCCTTTTTTGATAAATACTGGATAAACTTCGGATAAAACAGAACAAAGATAAAGAAGGAACAGGCACAGGCTGCTATAGCTCGAAAAGAAATGTATTTTAAAATATTGAAACCGAAAAAAATATCTCTCAAAGGATAGAGTATTCTATAGATCATCGCCTAACCTCGCTATTTCTTTAAACTGACTAATTAAATCAATAATATTCATGCCATAAGAAGCCTTGAAAAACAGTAGCTTATTTGTATCTGTGCTTTTTGCATATTTAAATAAGCTTTCGGATATCAGCCCCCTGTCCAAATAGAAAATTCCATCGCTCCTGAATCCTTTGTCCTTAAGGCCCTGGATAAAATACCTCATATTTTATACATGACAAAAATAACAGTCCAATTT
>JAQUNS010000072.1 GCA_028717465.1 Candidatus Omnitrophota bacterium | reverse complement strand
CTTTCGCCAAGCAGGCCCAGATTAGGCCCGTGTACAACTAAAATTCTGGCCATTACCTCTTCCCCTCTTCTTGCCTGTAAAAAATGGCTTCTTCTTTAAGCATCACGGGTATACCGTCTTTGATCGGATAGATTAAACTGCACTTCTTGCACAGCAACCCGCTGTTGCCTTTAAGCTCTAAATCGCCCTTGCATTCCGGGCAGGCCAGTATATCAAGCAGCTCTTTGCTTATCATTTATTCTCCTTCTCTTCCTTCTTTTCTTCTTCTTGCCCCTTGACCCTTGACTCTTGACCCTCCACCCTCACCCCTTGCCCCTGATTTTCCACATACAGCATCTTAAGGTAGGCAGTCAACTCTTCTACTGCCTTCTGCTCTTCCTGGTTCAAGTTGCCGGCAGTCTTTTCTTTTATCATATCAAGTATATCTATGATATATTTAGCCTGCTGATGGTTAAACTCTTTCTTTTTGGTTAAAGGATTCTCCAGCTTGCCCAGCCCCACTAAACACTCCAGCCCCAAACCGTTTATAAAATTAGTAAAATTAACCTGCCAGATATCGTTTTTATCTTGTTCTTTCATAGTTTAATTATTTTACAAGTATTGAAATGTTTTTGCCAGAAAAATATATTAACGTTAACACGTATTAACGTGAAAACGTGCCAACGTCAATTCTTCACTCTCCCCACTTCCACAAAACACCCCTTCTGGGGATCTATATATTTTTTAATAAAATCTAAAACATCTTCTTTGCCAAGAGCATCTATTCTATCCAGATAACTGTTCACCTCTTCATAGCCTAAGCCTAACAGTTCGTTTATCCCCATCTTAAAAGAAAGAGAGGAGTTTGTTATGGTATCTCTGTAAAATCGGCTTCTTAGCATTGTTTTAGCATCCTGGAGCTCTTCCGGGCTGATATTGCCGGACCTGATATCATCGAGTATTGCAACCATCTTGTTTAAAACCTGATCTTTTGCTTCAGGCGTAGTGGCAACATAAAAGCTCATTATGCCCGGGTCCCTGCCTAAAAACAAAGACCCCCCTAAAGCATATGCCCCGCCCAGCTCTCTTCTGATTCTTTCAAAGAAAAGCGAGCCCTGCCCGGTAACCATCATCTGGACCAAGTCCATCACATAGCGCTCCTCGGACCCTATCGAAGGCACCATAAAACCTATTTCGACAACAACCTGCTGCTGGGCTATAAACTCGCTAATATGCTTATTTTTATCAGGATAGTTATCGATTTTAACCGAAACGTCATAAGGCTCTGCTTTCCAGTAGCTGAGCTCTTTATCTATAATTGACGCTATCTGTTTTGAATCAAAATCCCCGGCAACAGATACAACGCAGTTATCCGGCTTAAATACCTTATCTTTAAAGTTCTTTAAGGCAGCCATATTGAAAGATAGCACCGAATCGATACTGCCATCCGGCATCATTCTGTAAGGGTGGTTCTGGTATATGTTTTTACGCATCAGCCTGGAAGACTGATAAAACAGGTTTATCTGGGCATCTTTTATCCGGCCTGCCTGTATATTTTTTTGAATCTCAAGTTCTCTCTCTTGAAGTGAAGGGTTTTTGATTATATCCGCCGCCAGCTTAAGTGCATCCGGTAGGCTCTCGCCCAGCGCCTCCACCGCAAAACCGATACTGTTATTTCCGCTTATCGGTCTTATCAGGGCGCCTAAATCCTGGAACTTCTTCTCTATTTCTGAAGTGACAAGGACTCTGGACAATATATGCGAGATGCCGTTGTTGGCCTCATCCTCAAGCCTGAGCCCACCCTCTAAAAGCACTGTTATCGCGGCAACCGATGATATGTTTGACTCACTCAATACAACACGCAAACCGTTAGCTTGATTTATTCTAAAAGTTTTTCTACTAATTTTTTTATCGGGCTGTTTTCTCTCTGATTCGCTCTCCGGAAGCAGCATAACCTCCGTAGACTTGCTTAAATCTATGTAGCCTTGGGCCGCTTTTTTCAAATCATCGCAGTTGAGTTTTAGAAATTTATCTAAATACTCGGAATTATATTTATAATTTAATGCCAGGCTTTCGTCTCTGGCCAGCATCTGTGATATAGAGAGAGGCTCTTCCTGGCTCCTCAAGAAATCAAGCGCGGCTTTTTTCTTAAGCCGCTCTATTCTGGCTTTGTCAAAACTGCCGGATTTAATGCCCTTTAAAAAATCTGCAAGCTCATTTTTAAAACGCTCTATGTTCTCCTCCTCCATTACCGCAATAAATCCGAATACCCCTTCAGAGTAAGGGGCATAGTTAAAAGAGTTCGCAGAGTAGCATATTCCGCTTTCGACGAACCTTTTATACAGCGGCGCGTCTTTATCCGAGCTTAAATATTCGGACAATAAGTCCAAAGCCTCTGTATCCGGGCTGAACATAGATACGCCAGAGAAAGAAACGAAATAGTAGGCAATCTCACCGGGATAACTTTCAGAATAATCTATCCTGTAAGGCCTTGACTCTTTAGGGTAATTCTTAAGGGCTAAAGGCGCCGGGCCTAAGTCAGAAGTCAGCTTCAAAATGTGTTGGCTGATGTCTTGATAGTCAATATCGCCGGATATCGAAACAACAGAATTGTTGGGCAGATAGTTTTGATAATAAAATTTCTTTAAATCTTCCAGGCTTACTCTTTTGATCAGCTCTATCTCCCCTATGATCGGATATTTATAAGGGTGGTCCAGATATGACTTTTTAAATCCTATTTTAGCCAGCCGGGAAGACGGGTTATCATCGCGGAATTTAGCCTCTTTTAAGACAACCTCTTTCTCCCTCAGAAAAACCTCTTCATCGAAAGACGTCCGGTACAAAGCCGGTATGAATATATCCAAAGCATCTTTGAGCCGCTCTTTGGGGACCTCAAAATGGTACAAGGTGTGGTCAAAGCTGGTATAGGCGTTTGAGATAGCGCCGTAACGCCTCATCTTCTCCTCCAGGTCTTTTCTGCCCTCAAAGACAAGGTGCTCTGTGATGTGCGCAACGCCCGAGCCTAAAAGTCCGGCCTCATCCGCACTGCCTGTTGCAAAGCATATCGAAACCCCCGCCATTTCAGAGGGAAAATGCTTATAAACAAACTTCAGGCCGTTATCGTACTCTCTAATCTGGACATCCTCATAAAAATCTCTGACTTTATCCATGGCCCACCTCTTTAGGGAATTGTTATTTGAAAAACAGCCGCTAAGCAACAGCGCTAAACAACAGAGAATACAAATAGCTGTTTTGTTTTTGCCGGTAAACACTGCAGCGTTAAATTGCGCTAAGAAGACGAGTTTTTTATTTTTTACTGCGCTGTTTTTTGAGCCTCTTCCTGCGCCTGACCTCAGAAGGCTTCTCATAATGCCGGATAGCGCGCAAAACCTTCATCAGGCCTTCCTGCTCGACTTTTCTTTTGAAACGGCGCAGTGCCTGGTCCAGACTTTCGTTCGGCCTTACTTCAACCTTTGCCACTAATTATCACATCCTTTCAAGTTAAATTTTATTAATTATAAGTTATCGGAATAAATAAAGTCAAGATAATATAGAATATATGTCAAGCCAAATTCCAATTAGATCGGGAGATAGGGCGTGAAAATAATTCTTAATACGAAAACCGCAGCTTTTTAGGCGATGCGGGCATCCTAACCATAACCTGTCCTAACCTTAGCCTAAAATGATTATACGCCCTACTGCATATATAACACAATAGTTGACAAAAGAGACGACGTCTCTTTTGTCAACTATTCGGGGTGGCATATCCTGGCTCAAGTTATTGCAGCGATTTCGAAATATGATTATGGAGATTTTTGATGTTTAATGTTTATTCACCCCGACCGTAGCGTCAGGGTTTATCCCGACCGAAGCGTCGGGGCTGTTCATGGTGTCTTTTACTATCAGTTATCGGCTAAGAGCTATGAGCTAACAGCTATCTATTCTTCCGGCTCTTCCGGTGCTGTTGGGCTCATCTCTTCTATTAGATTCTTTATGTATTCTTCGGCATTGTCGGGAGTCAATCTTCCGCTGTAAAGGCCCAGCAGTATCGCTTCGGATAATTCTGATTTTAGATTCTCAGGTATACAACTAAACACGGGTTCCAAGAATTTGAAATAATTACTACCAGCTAAATCACCGTGCTGATCTCTATCGTAGGCTATTATAAGCTTGGCAGTAAATTCACTGATCCCGAGTTCAGTCATAAGAATATTAATTGTATCTATGTTGTTAATATAATCTACTTCGTCCTCTGTAAATCCGTAGTCGCTCAATATATCTGATGTCAATCCGGAATTTATCCTGTTAAGCTCGGAAATAATTTCTTGAAGCTTCTGTTCCGCATCCTCAGAAGACAGGCCAGAGTTCTCCAGATATTGAAGCAGTAATGCATTTCTCTCCGCTTCTTCTGCCGCAAGAATATTATCTATATCTTCCATGCTTAAGTCTGTATACCACAACAACAGTCCGGCCAGCAGCATATCTTTCATGGACAAATTGGTCAACCTGCCATACAAAGCTTCGGCCTTTGCTTTGGCTTCTTCTTCTGTCATACCTTTTGCCATATAGAATCTGATCAGGTAATCTATGGCGGCTTTCTTGTTGCCCAGCATGCTCATAAGTTCAGAAATCCCCTCTTTTTCCATACCCTGCGACCTTAAAATCATTGTTCTTGCTACATGTCTTAATTGGGCTGCTTGTTCTGCTTTTTCTGGATCACTTAGAACTTCAAGTATAGTGTTTCTCACGTCCTCGACTCTCCTGCCAGAATCTTCAGCTATAGCAGCAGTAGCACCGCGCCTATCTAATTCTTCTAATCTTTTTTGAGGAGACATAGAATGATATCCATCACCAAATTCACGAGTTGCGGATATAGTTTTTTGGTCAGGAGTAGTTGGTGTCCCGTTGCCGCCAGCAGAACCCGGCTGAGTAGCACCGCCGCCCTGGGCAGATGCGGAACCGGGGTTTTGAGCGCTTACAGGAACAAACTTTTGGTCGCCGGTACCATCAGTAGCAGATAAAGTTATTCGACCGGTGGCATCTTGACCATTCATAGTCGTTGTGTCTTCATCTCGTTCAACATTGGGATCATTAAGATCAGCACCTGTTATCTTACGATGATAACTGTTAAC
>JAQUNS010000071.1 GCA_028717465.1 Candidatus Omnitrophota bacterium | reverse complement strand
GTATTTTGTAAGTTCAACCCCCAAAGCTTTAAGCATCCTGGTTCCACCTATACCTAAGACGATTTCCTGCTTAATCCTGTAGCGCTGATCGCCGCCGTAGAGATAAGAGGTAATATCCCTGTCCTGGTCGCTGTTCTCCTCAAGATCGGTATCCAGAAATAAAACCGGAACTCTGCCTCCGGCGCTGCTCTCATAGACATAAAGCCAGGCCTGGATTTTTACGGGCCTTTTTTCTACCTCGACTTCAATCCGTTCAGGCAAAAGAGTTAAAAAATTCTCGGGCTGCCAGTCATCCGGCTTCTCCAGCTGCCAGCCGTCTTGGCTGAACTCCTGCCTGAAATAACCCTTATTGGAAACAAGAGTAACTGCGACAAGCGCTATATTCAAATCTGCGCTGGAACGGACGGTATCGCCGGCTAAAATCCCCAAGCCCCCGCTGTAAGTTGAAAACTCGGGCCTTAAGCCGACTTCCATAGAAAAGTAAGCAACTTTTCTATCCTTCAGTACTTTTTTATAGTCCACCAATAATTATCCTTTATCTATACAAATGCGATTATGAACACAGCGACTTAATACTACTATAGTATTTTATCATAGTTAAAAGCATTAGCAACAGTAAAGAAATAAAAAATCCGGTAAAAAAATTTTTACAGCCCCAGAGGTGCTTGGGTTTCAACAGATAGGCAGATTTGTATCAACCCCAAATATATGGTAAATTTTACAAAAGGGCTTAAAAAAATGAAATTAAAAACAGAATGCATTATATTAATATTGTCGCTGTTTTTTGCGCAAACTGTATTCATAGATTTTGCTTCTTATCCGGCCCTGAATGCATCTTTACAAAAAACATGCCGAAGAGCGCATATTCCTACTTCTAATTTTTATAATGAGCTTCCCAATCCGGTTATAGAAGTCGATAGTAGCGGAGTTATCCGAAAAGCCAACGCCGCAGCTTTAAATATCTTCAGCCCAGATATTATAGGAAAACCGCTGGTAGAAGCATTTAAAATGACTACAGAAACGATATATGAACACAAAGATAGAATATTCAGATTTATGGCCTCTGAAACCGGCAACGGAACTATTTTATCTGGCATGGACGTCACAGGCGACTTTATGGACGCATTAACAGAAATATGCTATAGAAAAGATTATTTATACCCAAGGCTGAGAGAGGCGGTGGTTTTTTCGACTCACGACGGCCCTGTTTCAGTTGTTACTATAGACGGCGATGATATAAAGGCCGTAAATGATGCGTTCGGGCATTCCGAAGGCGACAGAGTTATAATCGCAATGGCCAATGCAATAAAAGCAAGCATCCGAGAGAGCGATATCTTATTCAGATCCGGCGGAGATGAATTCGTAATAATACTGCCCAATACTTCTGCAGAAGAGGCCCGGATTGTAGCAGAGAGAATAGCGGGTGAATTTAAAAATGGCCTGATGACAAATAACGGCAACTTTCATCCCAAAACAATAAGTCTAGGCTATACTACTTTTACGCCCAACGAAAACATGACAACAGCAATGAAAAGAGAACCTATGCTTTTGCGCAATACCTGCGAACTGATAATTGAAACTTCCGACCAGGCTCTCTACCGCGCCAAAGAAACAGGCAAAGACAGGGCTTTTTATCTGGAGCTTGAGCTGGGATCTCTGCAGGAATAATCTCTTGCTTAATACGGCTTGGACTTAGAAATCTCGAATAATCTCAAACACTCTGATTCCAGGCATCCAGGTATAATCTCAATATCGCTGTTGCCGGATCTCTTCATATCGGAATTAGATATTAATAACTCAGAAAAACCAAACCTTTTGGCATCTTCTATTGAGGTACCGTACACTATCCTGGAAATTTTTGCCCAATGAATAGCCGTAAAGCACATCGGGCAAGGTTCGGTTGTGGAATAAATAGTGCAGCCTGAGAGGTCAATGCTGTTTAGTTTTCTGCAGGCTTCTCTTATGGCAGCTATCTCGGCATGGGCCGTAATATCAATATCCTGCCAAACCAAGTTATGTTGGCATGCAATAACTTTTTCGTTTCTAACAATACAGGCTCCAAACGGGGTCTGGCCCCTCCCAATGCCAAGCTCGGCTTTAGATACCGCCAATCTCATAAACTGTTCATGGCAACTGACCATAGCGAAATCCTTTATAAATAACTGGTTTGACTCTTAATATAATAAAATATAAAATAATTGTATATGCTAAATATCAAGGTCAAAACAGTAATACTTTTAACATTCATCATTACTACTCTGACAGAATCCTATTCATCCGCATTAAACATACAAAAAATATTTAATTTCCAGGAGAAAGATTCGATTAAAGACTGGCAGGAAAAAATATTTAAAGACAGAGTGCTCTATACTATAGAGGCGGAGCATACCGAAGGTTATCTCCTGGCTGAGAGTGAGCAATCCTGCTCCGGACTATTTTATAAAATTAAGTTTGACCCTAAAGAGTTCCCTATGATCAGCTGGCGATGGAAAGTGTTAAAATTCCCCGATAAATCCCAAGTTGCACAAGAGAAGAGCGGCTGGGTAGAAAAAGACGACTATGCCGCACGATTATATGTGATATTCCCGAGCATAATATTCACAAATACTAAAGCAATAGAGTACGTCTGGGACGAGGATTTAGAAGAAGGTTCCTGTATGTCCAGCCCTTATATGGAAAACATAAAAATAATAGTAGCAGAATCAGGAAAAGAAAACATAAATCAATGGGTATATGAACAAAGAGATATCTACAGCGACTACATAAAGCTTTTCGGCAGAAAACCGCCTCTGGTGGGAGCAATAGCGGTAATGACCGATGCCGACAATACCTCCTCAACCGCTGAAGCCATGTACACCGATATCAAGGTAGGATACAAATATGAATAGGAGAAAAAGGCTTTTTGCCAACAGATTCCACAGGCAAATATTTATTCTTGTGGCTTTAGCGGCACTTCTGCCCATGATAATCACAACAATAGCTTTATACTATCTTATCTTTGGGATTACGGCATCTGAAATAGGGCTGCCTGAAATAGTAGCATACTACATCCTGCCCGCCGCCAAAAAAGTAACTTTTATAATTCTGATAATCTCACCGGTAGTAATAGCTGCTATATTGCTGATTTCAAATAGGATGACCCACTCTATTTTAGGGCCATATGAAAGAATAGTAAGAGAGCTGGACGAACATCTGCAAAACAAAAGAAAAGGGCCTATAAAATTAAGAAAATCGGATAAGTTTTCTTCTCTGGTCGAAAAAATAAATATCCTGCTCAGCAAAACAGGCTCTTAAACAGCCCGGCAAATCAATTTTATTCAATAAATTAACTGGCGCTTTCGGCAGAGAATTTATTAGGCCCTAATCTTGCTTTCCATCTTCCATGTGATGTTTGATCACTTTGCCTTCCACCATAAATATAACGTCTTCGCAGATATTGGTTGTCAGATCCGCAATCCGTTCCAGATTACGGGTAATATGCATAAGATGTAAAGCTGGCGATATAATCGAAGAGTCCTTAATCATGCAAGCAATCAGTTCGCGTATAACCTGGTCCCTTAAAGAATCTATTTTGTCATCCCTGATGCAAACGTTTCTGGCCAGACTCACATCCTGATTTAAATAGGCATCTATGCTGTCCTTGAGCATCTTTTTCACCTCGTCAGCCATGCGCGGAATATTTACAAGTTCTTTAACCGGAGGGTATTCGATTAAAGAGATTCCGCTTATACAGATATTGACCGCATGGTCGCCCATCCTCTCTAAATCATTATTCATCTTCATGATCATTAAAACCGTCCTTAAAGCAACAGCTTTGGGCTGAAACTGCGCTATCAAAAGAGTACAGAGCTCATCTATCTCTATCTCCATAGAGTTTGCCCGGGGCTCATCGGACTCTAGAATTTTAGAAAATATGCCGGCGTCTCTTTTTGACAGGCCGTCAATACCTCTCTCTATCATCTTCTCTATGTGAGTGGCAAACTCGGTCAGCCGCTGTTTTAGCTCTATTATTTTATCGTCAATCATGTCTATCCTCCTTTAAATTACCTAATCTGTTTAACGATAATCATCATCCGAACTTACCGCTTAAATATTCCTCTGTCCTTTTATCTTTGGGCACGGTAAACATCTTGCCGGTATCGCCGAATTCAATGAGTTCCCCTAAATATAAAAACGCGGTATTGTCGGCGATTCTGGCGGCCTGCTGGAGATTGTGAGTAACTATCACGATAGTGTAATACTGCTTTAGTTCTGCGATAAGCTCTTCTATTTTCTGGGTAGATATCGGGTCTAAGCTCGCGCAGGGCTCATCAAACAAAATCACTTCCGGCTTAACTGCCAGGCACCTGGCAATGCAGAGCCTCTGCTGCTGGCCGCCGGACAAGCTGAAGGCATTATCATAGAGCCTGTCTTTAACCTCTTCCCATAAAGCAGCCTGCTTTAAAGAATCTACAACCCTTTTTTTGATAAAATCACTATTTCCCAAGCGGTTAATCTCCAGGCCATAGCTTACATTGTGAAATATGCTTTTTGGAAAAGGGTTGGGCTTTTGAAACACCATCCCTACTTTTCTTCTGATTTCAACGGCATCCACTCCCGGAGCATAAATATCCTCACCGTCTAAATAAATCTTGCCCTCAAAACGGCAATGATGTATTAAGTCGTTCATTCTGTTAAGCAGCCTTATAAAAGTAGATTTGCCGCATCCTGAAGGCCCTATTAAAGCGGTTACCTTTTTATCTGCGATATCAAGATTGATGTTTTTTAACGCCTGTTTTTTGCCGTAGTAAAAATTGACATTCTCGGCTTTCATTGTGCAGTTATTAGTTTCCATAGGCTTTCCTCTGTCTCTGACGTATTATAATAGCTAAACCGGATACCGCTAAAACTAAAACTAAAAGAATCAAGGCACAGCCATAGGCAATCTGGGTCTGCTCCTGGGGGCGGGTGCCTTCTGTCATAAGAGCATATATATGGTAAGGCAGTGCCATAACCTCTGAAAAAACAGAGTCCGGATATCCTCTCATATAAAAAGTAGCCGCAGTAAATATTATCGGCGCTGTCTCGCCGGCAACCCTGCCCACGCTAAGAATAATTCCGGTTAAAATACCGGGTAAAGCAGTAG
>JAQUNS010000070.1 GCA_028717465.1 Candidatus Omnitrophota bacterium | reverse complement strand
GCTATGGCCGATTCCAAAATTGTTGCCGTTACTGCTGCCATGCCTCAGGGCACCGGCTTAGATGAGTTTAAATCCAGATTCCCGGAAAGGTTCTTTGATGTCGGCATGGCAGAGCAGAATGCCGTTACTTTTTCTTCCGGCCTTGCTAAGATGGGTTTTAAGCCTTTTGTTGCCATATACTCTACTTTTATACAGCGTGCCTATGACCAGATTATGCATGATGTCTGCCTTCAGAACCTACCCGTGAAGCTCTGCCTGGATAGGGCCGGGCTTGTCGGAGAGGACGGGCCTACTCATCACGGCATATTCGATATCGCATTTCTAAAGCATCTGCCCAATATTGTTGTTATGGCGCCTCGGGACAGCTGGGAGTTCGGTATTATGCTTAACTGGATGAAAGATTTAAATGCTCCCTGCGCAATACGCTATCCTAAAACAGAGGCTCTGGACTTATCGGTATTTAAATATAAAGATATGGAGCTGGGTAAATCAGAGATTTTAATCAAAGGAGAGGACCTAGCCCTGCTGGCTTACGGAAGTATGGTAGATACTGCCTATCAGGTCACCGCGGCGCTTCAGAAAGAGAGCCTTAATCCCTATCTTGTAAATTTAAGGTTCGCCAAGCCTCTGGACTCCGGGCTGATTCTTGATATTGCGGGGAAAGTCAATCATATCGTAATACTGGAAGAGGGTTCCTATCTTGGAGGCATAGCCGAATCAGTCTCTGCTCTACTTGCAAATAATAATATTGCTGTAAATATCCTTGCTTGTGCTATAGATGATAAATTTATAACTTACGGCTCCAGGTCTATACTGCTTAATATGGTCGGTTTGGATAAGGATTCTGTAGTTAACAAAATAAAAAATGCGATCAGCGAAAGAACATGGCAAAGATAATTATAAAAAAAGAACTCTGTAAATCCTGCTCTCTCTGCATTAGCGTTTGCCCTAAAAAAATACTGGTCTTAGACGACAAACTAAACAAGCTTGGTTTTCTGCCTGTTAAGGTTGTAAATGAGAAAGAGTGCATAGGCTGCCAGATGTGCGTCTTAATGTGCCCCGAGGCTTGTATTGAAATATACCAGGATGAGTAGAGAGCATGAAAATAGAGAGTAGAGAGATGGAGAAGAGGAGCATAAAAAGCATAGATGATTTCGATGTTTATCAAAAAGCCGTAAGGTTGTTTAATGATTTTATAGGCAAAGATCTGCCTGTTTTGCAAAAAAGTTTTATCGGCAGGACATTGGCCGGTAATCAGCTAAGAAGTTTAGACTCTGTTTGTGCAAATATGGAGGAGGGTTACGAGAGAAAATCCGGCAAGGAGATAAAAATTTTTTTAGAATATCTAAAGGTTCTGCCGGAGAATCGAGAGGTCGGTATAAAAGATTAAATAAAGTATTGCCTGAGCATGCAATAGAAGAGCGAGTATCTATTTTAAATGGAATAAGGGCAATGTTAAATTCTCTTATGGCAAAATGGAAGTAAATTTTTTAGTTTCCAGTCTGCCTATTTATTTTGTATGCTTGTATCAATATATGAATTATTTTTTTAAAAATAGGTTTATTACTCTCTACTATCTGCTTTTTATCAACCTATGAACACTAGGCTTTTATTCTCGGGTAACGATGCTTTCGGCGAGGCTGCCATAATATCGGGTTGCCAGTTCTATGCCGGCTATCCTATAACTCCTCAGAACGAGCTTACTCAGTATATGTCCAGAAGAATGCTGGAAGAGGGTCGTATTTTCATTCAGTCTGAATCTGAGCTTGCTTCTATTAATATGGTGTTTGGGGCATCTCTATCCGGCGTGCGCGCCATGACCTCGTCTTCTTCACCCGGCATAAGCCTTATGCAGGAAGGCATATCTTATCTGGCCGGCTGTGAGCTTCCCGCTGTCGTTGTAAATGTTATGCGCGGCGGCCCCGGGCTTGGGAATATAGATCCTTCTCAGGCCGATTATTTTCAATCTACCAGAGGAGGCGGGCACGGAGATTATAGAACCCCTGTTTTGGCTCCGGAGTCTGTTCCTGAAATATTTAAGCTCACTCCGGTGGCATTTGAGCTAGCCGATAAATACCGAACCCCTGTTATTCTTTTAGGCGACGGCATGCTTGGCCAGATGATGGAGCCTGTTGATAGAGATCTTTTGAATATTAAAAATAAGGTCTATCCCAAACCCTGGGCTTTAACAGGATGTTTAAAAAGAAAACCCCAGTCTATAAAATCGCTTTACCTTGCGACCGGAGCTTTAGAAGAGCTAAACTTAAGGCTTCAGGAAAGATACCGCAGGATAGAAGAGCAGGAAGTGCGCTTTCAAAGCCAGATATCTTCAAAAGACAGCCTGCTTATAGTCGCATACGGCACTATGGCCAGAATAGCAAAAGGCGTCATCAAGGCTCTCAAATCTGAGAATATAAACGTAGGCCTTTTCAGGCCTGTAACTCTCTGGCCATTTCCCTCTAAAGAACTTAAAAATTCTGCTTCTGGCATTAAAAACATCCTGGTTCTTGAGATGAGCTCGCCTCAGATGCATGAAGATGTCAGGCTCGCTTTGCCTTCCGGCTTTAAAATAGATTTTCTGGGCAGGATGGGCGGGATTATTCCTTCTGAAGATGAGATTATAGAAAAGATAAAGAAAATGCTAAAAAGCTTACGGCGGGTTAAATAAAAGATAAAAAATTAAATATACAATGCAAAATATAAAAATCGCCAGAGTGAGGTTTCCGGCACCTGTTTTTACTGGTTGTTATTTGAATTTTAATTTTTGATATTATTATGAAAGTATTATACAAAAGGCCATACGCCTTAAACGATATTCAGACTCATTATTGTTCTGGCTGCGGGCACGGCATAATCCACAGGCTGGTGGCAGAGGTTATCGACGAGCTTCAAATAAGAGAAAAGACTATTGCAATAGCGCCTGTTGGCTGCGCTGTTTTAGCTTATGATTACTGGAATTTTGATACTACCGAAGCTGCCCACGGCAGGCCTCTTGCCGTTGCAACAGCTATTAAAAGGGTCCAGCCCGACAAGATAGTATTCACCTATCAGGGCGATGGAGATTTAGCCGCAATAGGGACAAATGAGACTATCCATGCCGCTTGCAGGGGGGAGAATCTTACCGTTGTCTTTGTCAACAACGGAGTCTACGGTATGACAGGTGGCCAGATGGCTCCGACTACTGTTTTATCCCAGAAGACCACTACTACTTTATCCGGAAGAGAGAGGAGCATTCACGGTTATCCTCTGCCTCTGCTTGAGATGCTCAAGGTTCTTGAGGGGGTTTTTTATCTTGAAAGAAGGTCGCTATTTTCACCCTCTGAGGTTAAAAAATCAAAGCAAGCTCTGTTAACCGCTTTTCAAAATCAGATAGAAAACAAAGGTTTCTCTATGGTTGAAATATTATCGCCTTGCCCGACATACTCTAAAATGAAACCGGTTGAAAATTTAAAATGGATAGAAAAAGAAGTAATAAAAACATACCCTTTGGGCAGAGTGAAATAAAAATTCTGATTGCCGGCTCCGGCGGCCAGGGCATTCTGCTCTTAGGAAAGATACTCAGCCAGAGCTTGCTCCGGGAGAACAGAAATGTCTCCTGGCTGCCCTCTTACGGAGCAGAGGTGCGCGGCGGCACCTGCAAATGCATGGTGGTTACCTCAGAGTCCGATATCTCCTCGCCCTACATATACCATCCTGATTTTATACTTGCTATGAACGAGCCGTCTTACCGAAGGTATGCCCCTGCTATTGCCAAAGAAGGCTTGATTTTTTACAACAGCTCCCTGATCGGCTCTTCTATTTTAAATAAAAACGTTGAGAATATAAGTATCGATGCCACTAATATTGCCAAAGATTTAGGAGATTTAAAATGTGCCAACATGGTTATGCTGGGCAGGTTTATAAGACATACAAGCTTGGCGTCTAAAGATACCGTAGAAAAAGTGCTCTCCGAATCTGTCAAAGCCGAATCTGTTTTAAAGCTTGATATAGCGGCGCTAAAAAGGGGTTTTGAAAATGCCTGATGTAAAAGTAAGGTTCGCTCCTTCGCCGACCGGTTTTTTGCATGTCGGCGGGGCCAGGACCGCTCTTTTTAACTTTCTATTTGCCCGCCGCAACAAGGGCAAGTTTATCTTAAGGATAGAGGATACTGATATTCAGCGTTCCGAGAGATTTTTTTTAGACGACATACTTGGATCTCTTAAATGGCTTGGGATAGACTGGGACGGTGAAGTAATCCATCAAAGCCAAAGGTTCGACATCTATAGGGATTACGCCCAAAAACTCCTTCAAAAAAAATCTATTTACGAAGAGAAGACCGACAAAGGCATTGCTTTAAGGTACAAGACAGATAAGTCTCAGGTTAAATTTAAGGATAGCTTGCGCGGCGAGATAGAGTTCAAAGAAGGTTTTGAAGATACCGTTATAATTAAATCTGACGGCACTCCGACCTATAATTTTGCCTGTGTTGTAGACGACGCTACTTTGGGCATAACCCACATAATAAGAGGCGAGGACCATATCTCAAATACCCCTAAGCAGGTCTTGCTCTATGAGCTGCTTGAGTTTAAAGTCCCTGAGTTTATCCATCTGCCTTTGATACTGGGTGAGGATAGGACCCGCCTCTCTAAAAGGCATGGCGCGGTGTCGGTTACCGCTTACAGAGAAGAGGGTTTTTTGCCCGAGGCGTTGTTTAATTTTTTGGCTCTTTTAGGATGGTCTCCCGGAGATAACCGCGAAATTTTATCTAAAAAAGAGCTTATCAATATCTTCTCTCTTGAGAGGATAAACCTTTCCAATGCCGTATTCGATGTCGGAAAGCTTAAATGGATGAATAAAAAATACCTCAAGCAGGTTAAAGATAATCTTTACAGGGAATCGCTGCTCCCTTTTATAGAAAAAAAGGGATTTCTGGATAAATATAAATTTTTATCTAAAGATAAAGAAGATAAACTCTTTAAACTCCTTAAGCCCCGTTCTTCAACTTATCAGGAGTATGCTGACAATCTCGGCTATATCTTAGGCAGAGTTTATGCCATTGCTCCTGAGCTGGTCCATAAATACAGATTAGATGCCGAAGACGTAAAGGCGCATCTTAAGCTTGTCTATGATAATTTAAAAAATAT
>JAQUNS010000069.1 GCA_028717465.1 Candidatus Omnitrophota bacterium | reverse complement strand
TGTGGTTATGACTACCTCTAGGAGAGTAAAGCTTTTATTGGATATGTTCATAGAGAACCTCCTTAAAGAAAGGGTTGATCATGATATTATTTAATTACTGCGAAGATTGAATGTCAATCTAAAATACATTAAAAATACATCGAAGCCGCCAATGCAACAAAACAGGTTGAACCTGTTTTGTTGCATTGGAAACTAAATGAGTTAAAATAATAAGTCGAAATATTGTCGGCTAAGATTTAACAGTATCTTTTGACGGCTCTTTGCGCCTTGAAAATATCCTTTTTATAAACCTGTACATTTTTTTGAGAAACCATACCGAGAAAATTATAAATAAAACAACGACTAAAACAGCAATAATAGGGTGCTTGACTATCAGCCAGAGCACTCCTGCCACAAGCCCATCTTCTGTCACCGAAGCCACCGAATTAGTTACCGGCTCCGGAGAAGTATTTATTGCGGCCCTGGCAGTAGCTTTAGTAAGGTGCGACTCCAGCGCCACGCCTCCGCTTAAAAGAGCGGCAGGAATCTGCAAAACAGGACCGATATCGGAAGCTGCCATATAAGCCAGGACTGCTCCGCCTAAAGGCCTTATCGCGGTGTGCACAGAGTCCCAGGCTGAATCGACATAAGGGATTTTGTCTGCAAAAAATTCTACTACATACATTAATACAGCCACGCCTATTATTAAAGGATGGGAAATAACGTCCATATTGCCCGGCAGGCTGATAGCCCCGGTACGGCCTAAAATACCAAGGCCGGCTACAGTCATATAAAGATTGACGCCTGAAGACCAGGAGCTCCCGAGCACAATACCAAGACTGTTTAAAATTTCCATAACACCCTCCGGTTTAAATATGTCCTATCTTTTTCTCCAAATATATACTTTATCATTTACTCTTACTTTAAACGGTATCTTTATGCCTGCAACCTCGCCCTGCCGGGCTTTTTGCACAAACTCATGGTTCTTTTGAATTTCAGAGGCAACAGCAAACTGCGCAGGAGTCTTGTTGCCTATAAACAGCAATCTGTCTCCTTTATGCAGCAGAGCAGCCTGGACCAAAACTTCAGCCACTTCTATTTTAGCATAAAACTTGCTTACCTTTCCCAGATAAATTTTTTCATAGAGATGCTCAAGGCGCCTGCTCTTGTCCTGATCCGGACTTTTAAAATAGAATCCGTCTGAAAACCCGCGGTTATACACGCACTTCAACCGCTTTTTTAAACTGTTTTTCAAGGGACCATCCAGCCTGTTTTCATAAAAAGCATCTATCGCCTCTCTGTAAACTGCTGTCACTGTTTTAATATACTCCGGAGAACGCATTCTGCCTTCAATTTTAAAAGCATCTATTCCGGCTGTTATCAAAAAATCCAGAAAATCTATTGTGCAAAGATCCTTTGGGCTTAATATATAATCTTCGCCTAAAACATATTCTAAATCACCCTGTCTCTCTTTTATGAGATACTCTCTTCTGCAAGGCTGCAGGCACCTGCCCCTGTTTGCGGATTCAGCATGGGAATATTCAGACAAAAAACACCGGCCTGATATGCTCAAGCACATAGCGCCATGGATAAAGACCTCTATCTGGCAATCAATCTTTTCTTTTTTTATACAGCTCTTTATTTTTTTTATCTCAGAGATACTGCACTCTCTGGCCAGGATAACTCTCTTTACCCCCAATCTGTTATAAAATTTGACTGCCTCGATATTTGATACACTGGCCTGGGTTGAAAGATGAATTTTTAAACCTAATTTTTTGGCCAAAGCCAAAACAGCCGTATCCCAGAGAATAACTCCGTCAACAGAGCTATTTTTTGCCTTATGCAGTATGCTCTCTACGCATTTTAACTCATCATTCATCACTGTAATATTCAAAGCAAGATAGCCCTTTTTGCCTTTGTTATGCAAAAAATCCATGACCTGCTTTAACTCTTTTGCCTGAAAATTAGACGCTCTCTCACGCATATTAAAACCTCTGACACCAAAATATACGCCATCAGCTCCGCTATCAACAGCTGTAACTAACGACGGCCAATCTCCGGCAGGTGAGACTAACTCCGGTCTTTTGATATGCTTTTGTCTCATAACAACTAGGGGCGGGTTACCTGTCTTTGTAATAATCCTGCAGGGCCTTGACTTCTATATCCTTGCCTCTGGCAGCCTCAATACCTTCCACGCTGGCTAAAGCCGCGGCAATTGTCGTAACGTAAGGAATTTTATTCTGTATGACCATAATTCTTATGCAGCTGTCATCATACTTGCTGTCTCTGCCGGCAGGAGTATTTATCACAAGATTAATCTCTTTATTCTTTATAAAATCAACTACGTTTGGCCTTCCCTCATGCAGCTTTTTAACAACGGTTGTTTCAATGCCGTTTTTCTGTAAAAAACCGGCCGTTCCCTCGGTTGCATAAATAATAAAGCCCAGTTTAGCCAGCCTTTTAGCTATAGGCAAAAGCTGTTTTTTATCTTTGTCCTTTACTGTAAGTAAAACTTTTCCCTCTGTAGGAAGTTTGCATCCGGCCGCCTCCTGGGACTTATAATAAGCCAGCCCGAAATTATTAGAGATGCCCATGACTTCTCCTGTAGCTCTCATCTCCGGACCCAGCACAGGGTCAACCTCGGGAAACATATTGAACGGAAAAACAGCTTCTTTAACTCCAAAATAAGGGAGCTTGTATTTTTTTAGCTCCGGAAAATCTTTAATTTTTTTACTCAGCATCAGCAAAGTAGCAATATGCGCTATTGGAATACTTGTTACTTTGGAAACCAAAGGCACTGTTCTGGAAGCCCTGGGATTGGCTTCTAATATATAGACCTCATCGTCGCAAATAGCAAATTGGACGTTAATCAATCCGATAACATTTAACGCTCTTGCAATATCTGAAGTATATCTTTCTATGGTATCAAGATGTTTCTGAGCTATTGTCCGAGTCGGTATAACACAGGCAGAGTCTCCGGAATGAATGCCGGCACATTCAATATGCTCCATAACAGAGGCAACAAAAGTCTCTTCTCCGTCAGAGAGAGCATCAACCTCCAGCTCTATAGCATTTTCAAGAAACCTGTCTATCAACATAGGGTATTCCGGTGAAACACCTATTGCTTCTTCTGCATATTTAACCAGCATCTGTTTATCGTAAATAACCTCCATCCCCCGGCCGCCCAAAACAAACGAAGGCCGCACCATTAAAGGATATCCTATTTTCTCTGCAATTTTTACTGCCTCATCCAGCGAACGGGCTGTACCGCTTTCAGGTTGCGGGATATTAAGTTCAAACATCTTCTCCCTGAACCGCTCTCTGTCTTCCGCAAAACGTATGCTTTCAGGAGATGTGCCCAGAATATTTACACCGCAGTCTTTCAGCTCCTGGGCGATATTTAATGGAGTCTGGCCTCCGAACTGGACTATTACACCTTGGGGTTTTTCTTTTTCGTATACCGCTAAAACATCTTCAATGGTCAAAGGCTCAAAATATAATTTATCGGATGTATCGTAATCTGTAGAGACTGTTTCAGGATTGCAATTAACCATAATAGATTCATAACCTTCATCGCGCAAAGCAAAAGCAGCATGCACGCAGGTATAATCAAACTCTATGCCCTGGCCTATTCTGTTGGGGCCTCCGCCTAAAATCATAATCTTTTTACTTTTTGAAACAGGCACTTCATCTTTACCTTTCGAATAAGTTGAATAGTAGTAGGCTGCATTTTTAACGCCGCTCACAGGCACAGATTCATAGCGCACTTTCAAGCCCAGAGATAAGCGCTTCTCTCTTGCCTCTTTTTCCTTTATATTAAAGATATTTGCCAGGTATCTGTCTGAAAATCCAAGTTCTTTCGCCCTTATTAAAATTTTATCGGGCAGCTTAACCCAGCTATAAGACAACAGACTGTCTTCAAAATCGGCCAGCTCCTTCATCTCGCCCAAAAACCACTCCCCTATATGGGTAAGCTCGTAAAGTTCTTTTACACTGATACCTTTGCGCAGAGCTTCGTAAATCAAAAACACTCTTTCGCTGGAAGGGCTCACCAGCCTTTTCTTTAATTCCTCCAGAGAAAGTTTTTTGAAATTCTTAGCTCCGCCCAAACCGTATCTGTTTATCTCAAGCGACCTTATCGATTTCTGGAAAGATTCTTTAAATGTTTTTGCAATACTCATAACCTCGCCAACGGCTTTCATCTGAGTTCCTAAAATATCTTTTGCCTGCGGAAATTTTTCAAATGCCCAGCGAGCAAATTTTACAACAACATAGTCTCCGGAAGGAACGTACTTATCCAGAGTACCTGCCTTCCAATAAGGCATCTCATCCATAGTAAGGCCGGCGGCAAGTTTTGTAGAGATTCTGGCTATCGGGAAACCGGTTGCCTTTGATGCCAAAGCAGATGACCTGGAAGTCCTGGGATTTATCTCTATAACGATAACCCTGTCGTCTTGCTTGTTGTGGGCAAACTGGATATTTGTGCCGCCTATAACGCCTATAGCATCGACTATTTTATATGATATATCTTCTAATTTTTTTTGTAATTTAGGAGGTACTGTCAGCATCGGAGCAACGCAGAAGCTATCTCCTGTATGAACACCCATAGCATCCACATTTTCAATAAAACATACTGTTATCTTGTTGTTTTTTGCGTCACGGACAACTTCAAGCTCGAGTTCCTCCCAGCCAATAACAGCCTCCTCAACCAGGACCTGATTCACTATACTGGCAGACAATCCCCTTGCTGTAATTATTCTCAACTCTTCTATGTTATAAGCTATGCCTCCGCCTGTTCCGCCCAGAGTATAGGCCGGGCGTAATACAACAGGATAGCCTAAATTTTCGGCAATTTTCTCGGCCTCTTCTACAGAATGAGATATCTCGGATTTTGCTATCGGAACGCCCAGGCGTTTCATGGTATCTTTAAAGGCCAGGCGGTCTTCGCCTCTTTCAATGGCATCGATTTTAACGCCTATAATCTCAACTCCGTACCTGTCTAAAACACCTGCCTTACAAAGAGAGGACGCCAGATTCAAACCTGTCTGGCCTCCTAAATTAGGCAGCAGGGCATCTGGCCTTTCCTTTTCTATTATTCTCTCCAGACTGTTAACTGTAAGAGGTTCAATATATGTTTTATCGGCCATACCCGGATCGGTCATAATGGTTGCAGGA
>JAQUNS010000068.1 GCA_028717465.1 Candidatus Omnitrophota bacterium | reverse complement strand
TTCAGTTACTGCCATGAACGAATTGGTAAAAGCAGGCGAAGATCCTAAAATGGCCGGTAATGTTGTTTCCAGATCGGCTCACCAGGCCCAGGCTGAAGGGCTAAAAGGCAAAGAACTTTCAGAGCGTGTGCGTAAGGCGGTTCAAGAGAGAAAATCAGAGCACATGCAGATGAAAAAGAAGATGCAAGAGCAGGCCAAAGAGATGAAAAAACAAGGCCAAAAACCGTCTAATCTTCCTGGCAAAAAATAGCCGGCTTAGCCTATGTTTTAGTATTAGTTAACCGTTAATTGGCGCAAAAATTTGCGGCGGCAGTATTATCTACTGCCGCCGTTTTGTTTTTTAAAAAAATAGTTGGTTTGTTGTTTATATTTTAAATAATGTTTAGGATTTTTGACTGGGCATAGTTTATAGGCTATAATTAATAACAAGGGGTTGGTATGGCTAATTTAAAAATAAAACCATTTTTTATCGTTATTTTTGCATTAGCCTGTGTTATTTTAGTACACCCTTCTTTTGCCCGCCGAGTGATGTATTCAGATATACAGCCAACTTTAGCTGTTATGCTATCTGCCCAAGAGAGCAGGTCTTTAGGTGAGGAAGTTAGGAAAAGGCTGGGGTTAAATGTATCAGAGAATCCGGATTTTATCGGGACTTCTGCTAGAATGAAATTTTCCGGCAATGAAATAGAAGTAGACTGGTATACCGGCAAAAGATATTCTCCTTATTGCCGGATCGGCTCTTTGATATTTCTGGAATATTCAAATAGCGAAGAATTAGATTCTATCCGCAAAAAGTTAGGAGAGGATATTTTAGATAGATATGGAGGAAATATTATTTTCTATTCTTCTCATGACGATGCTTGGCAGGAAAGGTCATTCCGGGAGCCGTTTTTGCATTCATCTACTATTACCGCCATAGCCGGCATGCTGCAATACGGCACAGAAGGCAAGATCGTAGCGGATATCGGTTCGGGCCGTGGCATTCTATCTATCGTTGCTTTGAGACTAGGGGCAGCTAAGGTTTTTGCTGTAGAAAATAATCTTTTTTACATCGAAAAATCGTTAAAAATAATGGAGGCTAACGGATATCAGATAGACCCTTCTACGCTTAGAGGAGAACGGATAGAATTTTTTAATAGTGCTGCTGAAGATAAAAATTTAGGCTTACCGGACAGGGCTCTAAATTCAGTGCAAATGATTATTTCTAATACAGGGCCGCTTTATCAGGGCCTGACTAGATTGATCATAGAGGCCGCCGGGTCTTTAGCGAACTGCCGGGAGATTATTATTGTAAACTATGACCTTCCGGAAATAGTCGATGAATATGATACTGTAGTTCGAAAAAAGATTAGTATCAGTAAAAATATATATACCTGGATGGAAAAATCCGGCTTTGCTCAGGTTGAGATGGCGCCTCTGGAATTTATATTTTTTACTACACCAGTCCGCAAGCAAAAGGTCTCAGAATTATTTTTCGGCAGAAAATAGTTTTAACAAGAGAGATAAATTAAAATAATCTATATTTACGGCAGTAAGAGGAGCTGATTTAGCCTGCACAGCTTTATCGATTTTTATCTATAGTTATTTAGATGTGAATAGGCTTAAGGCATGCATTATTTTATCCCCTTGCCCAAATCATCTTTTATGCTATAATCCATAACTAAATAATAGCTCATAGCTTAAGGGATGAGAAATTGTTCTCCTAACAGCTAAGAGCTAATAACCGGTAGCTCTTTACGCCGAGATAGCTCAGTAGGTAGAGCGCAGGACTGAAAATCCTGGCGTCCCCAGTTCGATTCTGGGTCTCGGCATTTTTTTATTCCTCGACCAAGCCCCTCTTTGTTTTAAGCGAGATAGATGCTTATCTCGTTTAGACGTTTTCACGTTAACACGTCTCTATATTTTCAGATTTATTCCTATATTTTTGTATTATTTCTTTTATGCTATAATTTCTTGCTGTTAGATTTTATTTTATCTTGTCACTAGTGACTTACGACTAATGCCTGCCGGGGTAGCTCAGTGGCAGAGCAGGGCTTTCGTAAAGCTCAGGCCAAGGGTTCAAATCCCTTCCCCGGCTTTTACTAAAACTTAGATTTTTCAAGCAAAGCGTAGAAAAATCTCTAGTTTTAGTTACCCCGAAGCCTGAGTCGGAAATATCGCAGAGATTTCTGACTTTGCCAAGGCAAGGGGTTAGATCTGTTAAAACTTAGATTTTTCAAGCAAAGCGTAGAAAAATCTCTAGTTTTAGTTACCCCGCCCACCTCGGAGGTGGACTGGAAAACAAGCACGAAATTTTGTCCACCTCGGAGGTGGGCATTGTCCACCTCGGAGGTGGGCAAGGTGGGCAAGAAGAGATTTTTTAATCCGCAGTGATTGTTTCTATTTTAGAAAGGTAGTTCCAACGCCAGGAATCTCTGGCTATCGATTGAAGGTGGGATGCTGTACCGGGTCCGTATTTTACTTTCCAGTCTCTGGCTGTTCCTTCTTCAGTCAACTCGGCAACAGGCATGTAAGGGTTATTTAAAATGTTAACCAAGTTTTTATCTTTTATATCTATTGTTAGAATGCCCCTTTTCAAAGTAGCGCTGCCAAGATAATCTCCGGGTTTCTTATTATCCGGATCTAGCTTCCAAAAATCTACTGTTATTGTTTTAGAGTCATCGACTGTTTCTATCGTTAAATAAAAGTTTTTCTGTATCTGCATCTTATTATTTTCCAGATTAGCCAGAATAGCGGTTATCTTTGTTTTTTCGGCAGATACCAGATTGATAAAATTGAGTATCAATATATATATGAAAAGAAGCAGGCTTACCGATATTATATTGAATTTTCGGATCACAGTTTTAATCTAAACTTATTGTTTATTCTTGTCAATATACATTTTATTCTATAATATCATAAATTATGAAATTTATTGCTGTTGTCGACTACAACATGGGCAATTTACACAGCGTATCAAAGGCTTTAGAGCTTGCATCCAGAGGTTTAGGCATAAAGTTACTAGTTTCAAGAGACAGGGAAGATATCCTGCGGTCCTCAGCAATAGTTCTTCCCGGAGTAGGGGCTTTCGGTAAAGGCATTGAGAATCTAAAGAGATTAAATTTAATAGATGCCTTAAAAGAAAGAATCAGGGCTGGGGTGCCGTTTTTAGGGATATGCCTTGGCTTACAGCTTCTTTTTACGGAGAGCGAAGAGCATGGCAAGTTCAAAGGCCTCGATATAATTAAAGGCAGGGTAGTTAAGTTCCCTGAAACAGTAAAGATACCCCATATGGGGTGGAATCAGATTCAAATCAAAGATAAAATATTAAATATAAAAAATGATCCCGAAAAATTTGCTGAATCTTTAGAGGAAAAATCAAAGATTGGATTGTTCGACGGAATATCAGATAATTCGTATTTTTATTTTGTTCATTCTTATTATGTAGAGCCGGAAGACGAGGGCTGCATAATGGCCATCAGCGATTATGGATTAGAATTTACCTCTGTTATCGGTAAGGATAATATCTATGGGATGCAGTTTCATCCGGAGAAGAGTGTTGGTTTAGGTATAAAAATTTTTTCCAATTTTGCTAAAATAGTTAGCGGGAGGTTGTAATGCTGGCAAAAAGGATAATACCGTGCCTTGATGTTAAAGACGGCCGTGTAGTTAAAGGCATAAACTTTGTTAACTTAAAAGATGCCGGAGATCCTGTTGAACAGGCTAAGGTTTACAATCAGCAGGGTGCCGATGAGCTTGTATTTCTGGACATTGCGGCTTCTTTTGAAGATAGGGGCCCTATGTTGGATGTTATAACCAGGACGGCAGAGCAGGTATTTATTCCTCTGACGGTTGGCGGAGGGATAAAGAGTATAGATGACATAAACAGGCTGCTTAGGGCCGGGGCAGACAAGGTGTCCATGAATACAGTAGCGGTTAAGAATCCAGATTTAATAAAGTCTGCGGTTTTAGAATTTGGCAGCCAGTGTATAGTTGTTGCGATAGACGCGAAGTTAAATAAAAAATTAAAGATTAAAAATAAAAAACTAGGATGGGAGGTGTATATTACCGGGGGCAGAGAGGCGGCCGGGCTGGATGCGATAGAGTGGGCAAAAAAGGTTGAAGATCTTGGGGCAGGTGAGATTCTGCTGACCAGCATGGATAAAGACGGCACAAAAGACGGCTATGATCTTGAATTGACAAAAGAGATAGTTGAGGCGGTTAATATTCCGGTAATAGCTTCAGGAGGCGCCGGCAATTTAGAGCATCTTTATCAGGCCTTTAAGATTGCTGGTTGCGATGCTGTTTTGGCGGCATCTATCTTTCATTACGGGGAGTTTACCATAAAAGAGGCCAAGGATTATCTTTCCGGTAAAGGCGTAGCTATACGCATGGATAAGTAGCAAGTATCAGGTAAAAAGTGAAAACGTTAACACGTGGGAATGTTTGAATGTGAAAACGTGGAAACGTTAGAACGTGATACTATATTGGAATTTGGTTGTGTTATCGCTTATTCAGAAAGCCTAATATGTATTCTGCTGCTTTTTGGGCAGCATTTTCCTGGCCTAACCTGTCTTTGAAATTACAGAGTTCTGCTTTAAGGCCTTTGTAATAATCTGCATCGTTGAGCATCTTTAAGACAATATTTTGAAGTTTTTGAGGGGTTAATTTATATTGTATTAATTCCGGCATTGCTTCATGCCCTATAATAAGATTGACCATGCCTATCTGCGGGACTTTTACCAGCGGTTTCAATATCAAGTAGTTTATCAAGGATGTTTTATATATGACCGCAAAGGGGTTGCCTGACAATGCTGCTTCTAAAGTAGCAGTACCTGAAGCAACTATTCCTAGATCAGAATGGTGCATGGCGTTATAAGCATCGCCTATAATTACTCTGAAACCGGATAAATTATTATGCGCTATCAGGTTTGCCATATGTTTAGGCAGCAGCAGCAGTGGTTCGATGTCATGGTTTAGTTTTATTTTAGATAGCGCTTTAGTTATGATAGGCATATGTATTTCAAATTCTTTTTTTCTGGATCCGGGCATCAGGAATATTTTTTTTGCTGTTTTGCTAAGATTGTATTTTTTTAAAAAATCATCCTTAGCCATTGTTGTTTTAACTACGTCTCTTAAAGGATGGCTTGTGAATTCAGCTTCTATGCCAAAGTTTTGATAGAATTT
>JAQUNS010000067.1 GCA_028717465.1 Candidatus Omnitrophota bacterium | reverse complement strand
ATGGCAACCAAAAATACAGGCCAATATCCGAGCGTTGCAGTCTTGGTTGCCGCCCGCCATGAACCTAAAGAAGTCTTAGAAGCTACCCTGATAACATTAAACGCCATGCATTATAAAAATAAAAAAATATACCTTTTAGACGACAGCTCTATCGATTCTTATAAAAAAGAAGCCGAAGAGCTGGCTTCTGAATTTAAAATAAACCTCTTCCGGAGAGTAAAACCCCGCCACGGAGCCAAAGCCGGAATAATAAACGACTGCTTAGAAAAACTAGATGAAAAATACATAGCGATATTCGATGCCGATCAAAACCCTCTGCCGGAATTTTTGAACGCTCTGATACCCATCCTGGAATCTGAGCAACGATTGGCATTTATACAGACGCCTCAATTTTACACAAATATTGAAGAGGGCAGAGTCGCTCGAGCTGCGGCATTTCAACAAGCAGTATTTTATGAGTATATCTGTGAAGGAAAAAGCTCAAGCGGTTCGATGTTCTGCTGCGGAACAAATGTAGTCTTTAGGCTCAGGGCATTGCTTCAAGCAGGCGGCTTGGATGAATCTACTGTAACTGAGGACTTTGCAACTTCAGTTAAAATCCACAGCCTGGGCTGGAAATCACTTTATTACGATAAGGTCTACGCTTTCGGAATGGGCCCGGAAAATCTGAACGGCTATTTCAAGCAGCAGTTCAGATGGGCAACAGGCACTATAGCGATTTTTAAAAAGCTTATCCTCAAGCTTATTACAAAACCACTCTCTTTAACTCCTGCGCAATGGTGGGAGTATTTTCTTTCCAGCAGCTATTACCTTATAGGCATAGCATTCTTGATATTGATGGCCTGCCCGATTTTGTATATATTTTTCAACATACCTTCTTTCTTTGCTAAGCCAGAGGTATACTTTTTTACTTTTGTACCCTACATAACCCTGTCTATGGCAGTATTCTATATGGTACTAAGGAAGAGAAACTACAGGGTGAGCGATCTTTTTCTAGGCCAGCTTCTTAGTTTTGTGACAACTTTTGTATATTTTAAAGCCGGCTTCTCGGCAATATTAGGATTGAAAACCGGTTTTGAAATAACATCCAAAGCAAAATTAAAAACAGTGCCTTATTTCAAACTGCGGCAACAGATAGTCATGATAGCAATAAATTTCTCAGCCCTGACATGGGCAATAAACAGATTTATGTACGAACAAGACCCGGCGCTTCTGATAAACGGATTTTGGGCGCTGCACCATGCCGGAATGTTTCTATCCGTATTCTATTTTAACGAGGAGCCGAAATGAAAAAAATATTTTTAATATTCATAACTCTGGTTATCCTGGTATTAACTATCTATATATACGAATCTAAAAACAACGGCTACTGCCTGACGGGAGCATTTTTATCTGATTCACCGGCAAAAGAAGATATTATATCTTTTAAAAAAACATTCGGTAAAAAACCATATTTTGTCATGGTGTTTATCGACTGGAACAACTTCATAAATCCTGAAATTATTAAAGACATCTACTCCCAGAACTCTGTTATTTTTATAAGTTGGGAACCATGGATAGCGGCAACAGAAGAGGCTGTTAACTACGGTAATATCCTTGACGGAGCAAACGATGATTACATAAAAGAATTCGCAACCGTGATAAAGGGTATCGAAAACCAGGTATATATACGTTTTGCCCATGAAGCAAACGGCAATTGGTATCCTTGGTCCGGAGAAAAAATAGGCTCCCAAAATTATGTATCGCTTTGCAGGCACATAAAAGACGTTTTTGATGATACAGGAACCTCCAACGTAAAATGGGTATTTTCAGTAAATAACGAGGATGTTCCTGCAAAAAATAATTTTATGGATTTATATCCGGGGAATGATTATGTCGATTATATAGGAATTGACGGTTACAACTGGGGTAACACCAAAGACTGGAGCAACTGGCTAAGTTTCAAAGAGATATTTTTATCCCGCTGCCGCCAAATAAGGCGCTTTCTGAATAAACCTATAATAATAACTGAATTCGGCTCAACCTCTTCAGGCGGCGATAAAAGCGAGTGGATAAAAGAAGCCCTAAAAACAATCCGCAGCATTAAAGATATAAAAGGTTTTGTTTTATTCAATGTAGACAAAGAGACTGACTGGTCATTTCGCAAGGATACCGTAGAAGCAAAAGCGCTAAAATCAGCGCTTGGAGTTAGTCATTTCAAAGACAGCAGATAGATGCTACAATTTGTATTGTTATGGATGATAAATTTATCGCAATTTTAAAAGAAGCCCAAAACCTGGAAGAAAGAGTAATACCTCTGTATATGCAGCATCTAGAGTCGGCGATATTCTGGACGGGTTTAGATAAAATTACAATAGGTAAAGTCAGAGGGATGCTCAAACGCTTAAGCGATGACTCTAAAAGGCACAAAGCGATAGTGGATAATATTATAAAAAGTCTGCAAAATTAACATGCTATCAAAAAAAGACTACCGAAGCTACTTAGGCCAGATGCTGGCTCAGGAGCAACTAGCCTCTGAGATCTACTTAAAATCCTTAGCTTTGACAGATAATGGCCCGGTCAAAGAAAAGCTTGAAAAAATATACCTTGAAGAGCTTGAGCATATTAAAATTGTAAAGTTATTAATGGATATGCTAAGCCCGGATTAGCTTTACCTATTAATTCCTCGCCTACCCAATGTTTGCAATCATATTCAGTCGTATGTTATATTTATATTAAGGGGTAATATGAGATTTCTCAAGGCAAGCAACATTATCGGTCTTATTGTAACTGTATCTCTCATTATACCGCTGCAGTCCTGGGCCAGAAGAACGCAAGATTCCCATTTGAATCCAGAATATGAAATTATCGGCCATCAAGATGTTGTTACTTTTGGTTTTATTGATCCCAATGCAATATTGATCAAAGACAGTAAAGGCAACGTATTCGTGGTTCTGGATAAACCTCCCGGCCGTGAATACCTAGCCTACCTTTTAGGCAGAGGAATATTTAATATACCTGAAATCCGCATTATTCAAGCAGGCAGCCAAAGCAAAGAATTAGCAGGCTGGCTCAATAAAAATGAGCTATCAAGAGCAGGAATATCTATGTTAGTACAAAATTCCGGCGAGCTTGCAATGCAGGACAATTCACTGGAAGGCCTTATCGTGTTCTGGATTTTACTGCGTGACGGCGACCATCACTTTAATACTAACCTCGGCTATCTAAATGCAGAAGACGGCAGTAGGATATATATTTCATACGACCACGACAAAATGATTTTAGGTACAGTATCTATACCGGAGTGGATTACAGGGCACCTGCAAGCTAATTTCAGAAGGTTATTCAACGTCGGAGAGGTTAACCCCGATACATTGCTTGATATTGCCCGTAGAGCCCAAGATTATTATAGCGATGAAAGATTGGCGGCAATAGTTAAAGAAGCAGGTTTTACAGAAGAAGTATTGCAAACCCTAAAAGACCGCCGCGACTCACTTCTCATGGACACCGAAAGGCTTCTTGCAGAGCTAAAAATTCCCCTCGGCCGCGATCTTGTCTTTGAATCAAAAGAGCATGGCGATGTTATATTGAGAGATGACGTCCTCAAGAATGTAATTTACAAATATCATCCCGAAGTTGTTTTAGAATATATAGCAGAAACATTAAACAGCCCGGACCGGATTAAAACAGAAAACTATCCGCCCCAGCATGCCTATACCAAACGGATAGGCGACAGGCTTATCCATGTAAAAATAAACCACAAAGGCGAAATATTCTGGGCTGCATCGGAAAAGCTCATAATATGGCCCGGAATGACAGAAAAAGACACAGAAGAAATGTTTACAGACGGAGGTTATTATAGATTTGGGCCTCCGCCTGAGATAGCCACTAAAAACGGCAATCCCAAATCTCTTGCTTAAACAACACCTCAATAGTATAATAGCACCATGGATTACCTGCTGATATACGCCCACCCTAATCCCAAAAGTTTTAACCATGCCATATTGGAAACCCTTACCAGCCGTTTCGATAAAGAGAAAAGGCCATTTCAAGTCCGGGATCTTTATAAGTTGAACTTTAAGCCGTCTTTGAGCTCAGAAGACTTCATCTCTTTTAGCAGCAACACTGCTGCAGCCGATATAAAACAAGAACAAAATCTTATAGAGCAAGGGAAAACATTGATATTTATATACCCTATTTGGTGGTTTGGCATGCCGGCAATTCTTAAAGGTTATATCGATAGGGTCCTCTCCAGAAATTTTGCTTATGGTGTAAACGAAAAAGGCCCTTACGGATTACTTAGCAATAAAAAAGTTGTCATAATCAACACTACCGGCGGCCCCAAGGAGCACTACGAAGAGGGCGGTCTCAAAGATATTTTGAAAACTACAATAGATGTTGGTGTATTTGGATTCTGCGGCATAAAAATAACTCTGCACAAGTATTTCTACGCTGTGCCTTACATAGGCAATGAGTCGCGCCAGAATATGCTCAAAGAGCTCAAAGCCATCCAAATAGATTAAATCTAAAAAATACGGCATACCAACATCAAATTGCTATAATTAAACAACTTAAAAGTTATCTATTGACAGTAACTGCAATGGCGATTAATATATACAGAGGGGAGCAAAAACGAGCAACGCTATTAAAAACGGGAGGGTGTTTATGAAAAAAACTTTATTTTTATTGGTAGCAGTCCTATTCATATCGTTTCTCAAAAGCGCCAAAGTCCAGGCTTATGTAATCCCCCAGCAGGATACCAACGCCAGGGCGTTTTACGTGTTCGGACCGGACGGAAACCCTTTAGTGGGGGCAGAAGACAGCACTATGGAAATTTTTATCGATGTACCGGCCGATGAGAGATCCAGCCTGACCATAGAAGTATATGACCCAGATACAGGCAACTTTTTTGACTGGCGGGAACCTCTTTACGAAGTAGACTTTAAACCTGTATTAAATGAATGGAACACTACCTGCGTATTTGAGCTTCACGGTGAAACCCTTCTTGATTCAACTGAATTTGCCCTGTCTCCGGAATGGGACAGAAGATGGTATTTATTCGGGCCCTACGATAAGTCCGAAGGCGAGAAGGTCGGAGACTATTACAGGTTCCGCCTGGTCGCTACAGGGATAAGTGGGGACGACCAGAACCTCTTCAGAGTCCGTATATCTCCTGAAAGTGCCGAGAGTTATGCTGAGAAAGTTAAAATCAGGCT
>JAQUNS010000066.1 GCA_028717465.1 Candidatus Omnitrophota bacterium | reverse complement strand
AACCTCCACAATCTCTAAAATATCATCCTGGGGGTTCTCTAGGCTATGCTTGGTATTGCAAGGCACATAGATGCTTTCGTTCTCTTTTACTGTTAATATTTTCTCGCCTATCGTAACTTTGGCCTTGCCTTTTATGACTACCCAGTGCTCGCTTCTTCTGTTATGAAGCTGCAGGCTTAATCTCTCTTTGGGATTTACAAAAACATGTTTTATTTTATAGCCCTCATCTTCCTCCAGTATGCTAAAGCTGCCCCAGGGCCTGTAATGTGTAGCGTGCTCAAAGACCTGTTTTCGGTTCTCTGCTTTCATTCTCAGGACAAGATCTTTTACTCTTTGCGATTCTGACCTTGGGCAGATCAAGATAGCATCCTCTGTCTCTATAACAAGCATATCCTTCAGGCCTATGGCAGAGATAAGCCTTTTTCTGCTGGATAGAAAAGAACCTCTGGTATCTTGTGCAACCACATCTCCTAAAAGCACATTTTGGGCGCTGTCTTTATCCATAATCTCGTAAAGAGCCTCAAAAGAGCCTATATCGCTCCAATTTAAATCCGGCATAGGTATCAGGCAGAGTTTATCTGTCTTTTCAATAATTGCATTATCTATTGATATCGCAGGCAGGTTTTCAAACTTGTTCATAAAATCTTCAAAATCCATGTCCAGATAGCCTGCGCTATCAGGCATATGCTTTTTTATCTCTTCAACCATAGTTTTGATTTCAAAACAGAACATCCCGGAATTCCAAAAACATCCTTTCTCAGATATCAGCTGTTCAACCTTATCTTTAGACGGCTTCTCGATAAAATTCTCAACCCGGAGCGCTCCGCCCCCAGCTTTTTTAGTCTTAATATACCCGTAACCGGTATTCCCGTATCTGGCCTCTATACCGAATATTACGATCTGGCCCTTACGGGCATATTTCTCGGCAGATTTAATAACAGCATTAAATTTGTCAGCCGGGTCTATCATATGGTCGGAAGGAAGCAGTGTTATAATTTCTCTTTGGTCTAATTTTAATCTGTTTAAAGAAAAATTTAATATGCCAAGCAAAGCCCCGTAAGTGTTTCTAATCTCGGGCTCAAATATTAAATCCGGAAGTTTATTAGACGGATTTATCTTGATTATATCGGATATAACATGGAATTTGTAATCCTGGTGCGCCGATATTATTAAATCTTGCATTTTAAATCCGTTCAGGCACCTTAATATGGTGCTTTGAAAGAAAGAGTGCTCTGAATTTACCCTGATAAACTGCTTGGGATATGTCGGCCGGGACATTGGCCAGAGCCTTGTTCCGCTTCCGCCGGCTAAAATCGCAATCTTCATGTTTTCATACCCTTAAATTAACACAGATTTCACAGATTGTTTACAGATCTCTGTAGAAAACACCTAAATAGTTATCTTTTTAGAAAACAGTTCTTGCAAATAATCTGGGTCTTTAACTTTTTTGTCGGAGATTAAAATCTTTGATACGACATTGCCGTTTTTGGCTCTTACCAACTTCTCCATCTTATCCAAGCATCTATCCTTGCCCAGTCCGCTGCCGTAAGTTGCAAAGAGGCATACCGGCTTAGAATGAAAACTGTCTGATCTAGATATGAAATCTCTTAGTGCCGGAGCCGGAGCAAAAGCCCAGACAGGCGTGCCTAAAAATATTAAATCATATCCTGACAAATCCACAAAACAATCCAAAGATACCTTTGCTTTTTTAGCCATAAAAGCATCCAAGGCCTGGTGGATAAATTTTTCAGGCTCTCTTTCCGGTTTCAGCCTGGCAATGTCAGAACAGATATTTTTAGCTTTTAAAAAATCGGTTATTGACTGTGCCGCTCTATGCGTATTGCCGCTAAAGGAATAATATGCTATCAGGGCTTTCATTCTTATCTCTTTATCCTGAAAAAAAACAGATTTAAAATTCCGGTTAAAAAGAAACCTGCAACACCTTTATATAAAAATCTCGGGCTTAGATTGCCTATCTCAAAAGCAAAATGGGCATCGCTGCCTGAAACAGGAATAAGGTTAAAATCTTTGATTAATCTCCTGGTCTTTCTTCTGTTAAAATTAAAAAAACTTCTTCCGTTATAAAACTCTATGTAATCGGAAAAAGGCGCAACGTCTTCCAGAACATAGCATCTCTTTGTCCGGCGTATGCTGCCGTAAGGATGGGGTATAAAAACTTTGGCGCCCTGGCTTTTTATTTCAGCTATAACATCTAAGAGATTGCGGGATTTAATTTCATCTGTTAAGCCCACACCGGCAATCTCTCCCTTATCTGTGTTTATTTCAGCACCTACAACAACTTCAATATCTTTGCCTTTGGCATACTCCCTGGCTTTAAAGCCGCCTTCTATAGTATTGTGATCCAAAACGCATATTTTTTTCAGGCCTCTTTTTAGAGCCGTATCGACGATGCTCTCGGGTGAAGTCTTAGAATCCCTGGAGTAGGAACTGTGGATATGCCAATCCTCTTTCTGGTTAATCATAGCCTACAGATATAGAATTATCAGCCAAAACTCTGCACTAAACCCTGCCATAAATTTTGAGATTTTAAAATCAACTCTATTACCTCTCTTACTGCCCCGTCACCGCCTTTATTTTCAGTAACGTAATCTGCCTGGGACTTAACCTCTTCAGGAGCACCGGGCACAGTAACAGAGAACCCGCACCTTTTCAAAACCGCTATATCTATCAGATCGTCTCCGATAAAGCAGATGTTTTCGTCATTAAGCTTGTATCTTCTCTTCAGTCTGTTGTATATATCTATCTTTCGGTAAGCGTTCTGATAGACTTTCATAATTTTAACATGCTTTGCCCGCCTGCGTAAAAGCGGCGATCTTTTGGCCGTAAGTATGCAGGATAGATAACCGGCTTTGTTCCAGATATTTAAGCCCAGGCCGTCTTTAACGTCAAAAGCTTTTAGTTCGTCGCCGTAACTGCCGTAATAAATCTTACCGTCCGTAAGCACGCCGTCGGCGTCTAAAATCAAAAGCTTTATATTTTTAGTTTTTAGAGATACGTTTTCATCAACCATCAGGCTATACCCGCTTTCAATAAATCCTGAATGTCGATAAGCCCTAAAGGAAAATAGTTTTCATCAACAACAGGAAGTTCATCTATGCTAAAACCCTGCATTATTTTGGCAGCCTCAGCGGCTAAAGATCCGGAGCTGATTGTTTTGGGAGATTTAGTCATAACAGAAGAAACTTTTTTATCCAAAATATTGCCTTCTTTGCCTAACCAGCGCCTGAGATCGCCGTCGGTAAATATTCCGACCAGTTTTTTTTCCCGGTTTACTATAGTCGCAGATCCGGCACGGGATTTGGTTATCTTTACCAGGACATCTTTAACCAAATCATCCTCTCCTGCCACAGGATGATCATTGCCTTTACGCATCACATCGTCCACTCTTAAAAGCAGTTTTTTTCCTAAAACTCCGGCTGGATGGTAAAATGCATAGTCATCCTCATTAAAACCTTTCAGCTCAAACAGCACTATCGCCAGAACATCGCCTATCGCAAGCATAGCAGTAGTACTGGCGGTAGGAGCCAGATTGAAAGGGCAGGCCTCTTTGTCAACTTTGGCATCTATCACAGCATCGCTCTCTTTGGCCAGAGTAGATTTAATATTTCCTGTTATAGCAATAAGCTTGGCCCCTATTCTTTTTATCGTCGGAAGCAGATTTTTGATTTCGTCGGTCTCTCCGCTGTTGGAAATAGCTATCACAACATCCTGGCCGGTTACTTTTCCTAAATCTCCATGCACAGCTTCAGCAGGATGCAGCCAAAGACTGGGAGTACCGGTTGAAGACATCGTAGCAGAAATCTTCTGGGCAATAATTCCGGGTTTACCCATACCGGTAACCACAACCCTGCCTTTACAATTAAGGAGCAATTCAATTGCGTCTATGTAGTCCCGGGTAACTTTTAAACCGCTTATAGCACTGCTCTCTATTTTCAGAATATCATTAATTCTTTTTAAAATTTTATCTTTATCCAACTATCGACTCCTTTATTTTTTTTGCCAGATCAATTATCTTAGCAAGCTGTTTTAAGTCTATCATGGATTTAGCATCCGAAAGAGCATGTTCAGGCGCAGTATGTACTTCCATAAATAACCCGTCACATCCTGCCGCAACCGCCGCTCTGGCTAAATGGGAAACATACCTGCTCTCTCCGCCGCTTTGGACGCCTTCAGAAGGAATCTGAACACTGTGAGTAGCATCAAATATAACTATGAGATTGTCTTCCTGCATTCTGGGAATTGACCGGAAATCATTTATTAAACAGTTATATCCGAAAGAGCTGCCTCTTTCGGTAACACAAATATTATCATTGCCGGCCCGGTATGCCTTCTCAGCCGCCTTTATCATGTCCCAAGGCGCCATGAATTGGCCCTTTTTTATATTGACCGGCTTTTTTGTTTCAGCAGCAGCTGTGATTATATCGGTCTGCCTGCATAATAAGGCAGGAATCTGAATCATGTCCAAGACCTTAGCGGCCGGACCTGCCTCCTGAGAACTGTGGATATCGGAAGTAACCGGAATGCCCAGCGTCTTTTTTATCTGAGCGAGCATAGCCAGGCCTTCTTTAAATCCAGGCCCGCGAAAAGACCTTAAAGATGTTCTATTGGCCTTGTCATAGCTGGCCTTGAAGATAAAATTTATTTTTTCTTTTTCGGCTGCCTGTTTAATTGACTTTGCATTTTCAAGGAGTGATTCATAACTTTCAATTACGCATGGGCCTAGAATAAACAGCAAGGGATGTTTTTCCCCCACTGTAATATCGGCTATTTTTATCTTTCTCTCTTTCATATCTTTAAACCAGGTAAAGGCTGTGAGGCGAAAAATTGGCATCGCTTGTCAGATTGAGCGCTAAAGATCTCAATCCCGATTCATCTCCGGCAGTCGGCATATATGTAATATGAATCTCGCAGCCTTTTAGCTCTTTTAATTTTTCAACGGCAGACTGAGCAGCTGGATTGGTTGCAGCGCTTATACTCAAAGCAATCAGAGTCTCCTCCAGGTTCAAATTAGCAGATTTAACATCCATAATATTTTTTTTAAAACTTTTGATCGTCTCTATAATATTGGGGGACAATAAGTGAATATTGTCCGGTATAGAAGTTAAAGATTTAACGGCGTTAAGAACAACGCTGGATGCTGCATGCATAAGAGGGGAATTTTTGCCTACTATAACTTCCCC
>JAQUNS010000065.1 GCA_028717465.1 Candidatus Omnitrophota bacterium | reverse complement strand
AAACTTTTGCCAGCTCGTTTAATCCGCCTGGCTTATCATTTATTAAAATAGCCAGGACATCCTTTAAGGCAGAAGCAAAGCCTTTATCCAGCAGGGCCAGATGGGCCTGATTAGGCTTATCTACCAAAAGCTTCATCAAGCCGTACTCCCCCCTATCCTGTATCGTCATAGCCCGTATGTTGATACCGTTTTTAAAAAGCACATCGGTTATTGCCTGAAGTTTTCCGGGTTTATTCTCCATAAAAACGCTTATCTGTTTTGCCATAAAAATACCCCCTATATTTTAACGCGCAAATCTATGACTCTTTTAGCTTTGCCTTCAAAAACAGGCAGGCTTCCCGGTTCATGCAGTTCAACAACCGGATGTATTATAATAGAAGCGCGCAGTTCTTCTTTTATCTTTTCCTTTAAATTGTCGAGTTCTTTCACATTCCCGGTAAACATCTTTGAATATATCTCAACCTTTACTATCAACCTGTCTAATGCCCCGTCTTTTTCAAGCTGAACCTGATAGTTTGTTCCTACTTCCGGTATACGCATAATAACCTCTTCAATCTGAGACGGGAACATATTAACCCCGTTTACTATCAGCATATCATCAGTTCTTCCTGTAATACGGGATATTCTCCTGTGCGTTCTCCGGCAAGGGCAGCTATCTTTGTATACAAAAGCAAGGTCTCTGGTCCTATAGCGCAGCAAAGGGGTTGCTTTGCGCCTAAGAGTAGTAAATACAATCTCGCCTTCTTTTCCTTCACAGAGAGGCTCTTGGGTAACAGGATCTACTATTTCCAGAATATAGGAATCTTCCCAGGTATGCATGCCTCTTTTGTATATACACTCAAAGCTTACCCCGGGCCCGTTCATCTCGCTCAAGCCGTATGAATTATAGGCATCTATTTCCAGTATCTCTTCTATCTTTTTTCTGGTATTTTCAGAGTGCGGCTCAGCCCCTATAAACGCCCTCTTTAAACACAGGTCGCCGCGTTTTATATTATTCTCCTTGAATTTAGAATGAATATGCAAAGCATAGCTTGGCGTTATGTGGATTGTAGTGGTTTTAAAATCGCGCATAAGCTGCAACTGGCGCTTGGTATTACCTGCTCCGATAGGTATCACTGTGGCCCCAACTCTTTCAGCTCCGTAATGTAAGCCGAGCCCGCCGGTAAAAAGCCCGTAGGACATCATATTCTGAAATATATCCGACCTGCTGAATCCTGTTGCAACAATAGACCTGGCAACCAATTCGGTCCAGTTGTCCAGGTCTTCTTTGGTGTGATATATTACGGTAGGAGTCCCTGTAGTACCGGATGAAGTATGTATTCTGATTACGTCATCCGATGATGTTGAAAGTAATCCGGAGGGATAGGCCTCCCTTAGGTCGTCTTTTGTGGTAAACGGAATCTTATTTAAATCCCCGAGCGTTTTTATGTCGTCAGGCGATTTGATACCTGATCTGTAAAGCCTGTTTTTATAAAAAGATGTTTTTAACGCTGCTGAAACGGTATCTTTCAATAACTTTAACTGAAGAGGTTGC
Source organism: Candidatus Omnitrophota bacterium (assembly GCA_028717465.1). Classification (GTDB taxonomy): domain Bacteria; phylum Omnitrophota; class Gorgyraeia; order Kaelpiales; family Kaelpiaceae; genus Kaelpia. The sequence goes on along the minus strand of JAQUNS010000065.1, from coordinate 3,665 downwards.
AGTTGTTCTTTGCCTATCGTCTCGATATTCTCGTTCCAGAAAGTATTCTGCATTTTATATTTATTGTGCCTGAAATTTATTATCCCGGCCGCAAACATACTGCCAAAACAATTAAAACCTAAACGTGCGATACTATTGAAAACAGGCGGCACAATAGCCCGTTACAGTAAAAACTTTGATATTTTATATCTCCTCTACTTCTTTTCTCAGAATCTTTATTCCGCTGCCTTTTAAAACCTTAACCGCCAGGTCAGTATCTTCAAAACGAAAAACCAGAACAGCCTTATCGGATAATTTTTCAACAAAAGCATACATATATTCGATATTGATATTTTTATCTGTCAAAACTTTAAGTATTTTTGCCAGGCCGCCAGGCTCATCATCAACCTCTATTGCTACAACATCCGTAAGCTGGGCGCTAAAACCATTCTTTTTTAAAGCTTGTAATGCCGAGTCGGGCCTATCGACTACCATGCGCAAAATCCCGAAATCTTCGCTCTCTGCAATGGTCAAAGCTCTTATATTTACTCTATTCTCGCTAAGCAGCACACAGACTTCGTGAAGCCTGCCTTTTCTGTTTTCAAGAAAGACGGATATCTGGGTTAATTTCATAGCGCCTCCTTAAACTTGCCTCTTATCGATTACTCTTTTGGCTTTGCCCATGCTCCGCTCTATAGTCTTAGGCTCGACCAATTTAACCTTAACCAGTATGCCGAGAACTGACTCTATCTCTTTTCTTATTTTTTCTTCAAGCGCACGTAATTTTTTTATCTCATCTGAGAATATTTTTTCTTCAACCTCGACTAAAACCTCCAAATCGTCCAGCTCCCCGGACTTTCTGTCCACAACCAGTTGATAGTGAGGCTGGGTACCTTCAATACCCAAAAGCACGTGTTCTATCTGAGAAGGAAATACGTTGATTCCGCGCACTATTATCATATCGTCGGTCCTGCCTTTGATCTTGCTTATTCTGGGAGATGTCCTTCCGCAGGCACATTTTTCATAATTGATGCTCACAATATCCCTGGTCCTGTAACGCAATAGCGGTATACCCTGCTTGGTAAGTGTTGTTATCACAAGTTCTCCGCTTTGGCCTTCTTTAGCCGGCAAACCGCTTTCAGGATCGATTATCTCTGGGTAGAAAACATCCCAAAAAATATGGAGGCCGTCTTTGTATTTACACTCCTGGGCGACTCCGGGCCCTATTATCTCGCTCAACCCGTAAATATCGGTAGCCAGGATATTCCAGAGCTGTTCTATCTCCAGGCGCATAGACTCACTCCAGGGCTCAGCCCCCAAAACACCTATCTGCCAGGAACTTTCTTGAGGGTCTAAGCCCATCTCTTTAGCCTCTTCGGCCATATAGAGAAGATAGCTGGGGGTGCAGGATAAAATGCGGGGCTTGAAATCGTCCATTAATTTTAGCTGCCGCTTGGTCTGCCCGCTGGATACAGGTATAACGGTAAGGCCCATTTCAAGGGCTCCGTAATGCAGGCCCAAGCCGCCTGTAAATAAGCCGTAACCATAGGCATTCTGAAGCATATCCCCGGGCTCAGCGCCGGCACAGCATAATGCCCTGGCCATAACTTCAGACCATAATTTAATATCGTCTTTTGTATAACCTACAACGGTGGGATTGCCGGTTGTACCGCTTGAGACATGAATCTCAGCTATATCTTGAAGCGGCCTGGAAAATAACCCGAACGGATAACTGTCTCTCATATCGTCTTTTGTTGTAAACGGGAGTTTTATTATATCGCCTATATTTCTTATATCAGAGGCTGTTAGGCCGTGTTGATCCAGGTTCTTCTTGTAGGTAGGGCAGTTGGCCGAGAGATAGCTGACCATATTTTTAAGGCGCTGCGATGCCAGATCTAATAAATCATCTTTAGAGATGCACTCCATTTTTTCATTCCATATCATAACAGCCCTCCTTTTACTTCAAATTTCTTCCTTGAAGGAAAAAATGTTTATTCTCCTGGACAAAACCGGATAAAAATATCTTTTCGATAGACATAAGCCAGCTTCTTTCTTTTATCGGCAAATAAACCGATAAAATTCCGAGCATAAAAGTATTCACAAATCTTTTGTCGCTGACAATGCTATGAGCTCTCTCTAGGTAAGCGGTTAAATTAATGCCTTGTGCTTTTAAAAAATGCGTCAATCTCTCGTTCTCGCCGCTATGGAAAGCAACCAGAAAATCAGCTTCACCCATCGGTATCAAAGGCGAATAGATCAATTTTCCAAACCGTAAATGAGATTCTACCGAACCTCCCCGCTGGGCCATGCCGTGAACCTCTGATTTTTTGACATGATAACCGTCTATGACAGCAGCCAGTCCGCATAATTCAGAAGCTTTTAAAACGCCTTGACCGCCTATGCCGGCAAATAAAATATTGAATGTCTTCATCTCTCTCTTAATGCCTGAAAAGGGCAAGCCTGAACGCATAGATTGCAGCCTGTACATAAACTGGCATCTATAGATATAAAACCGTCTTCTGACTTGCTGACAGCAGGGCAGTCAATAACAAGGCATTGGTAACATTTCTTGCACTGCTCTCTGACGTAGAAAGGCGGACTGCTCTTTGTCCTGTCTATAAGCCTGCAGGGAGAGCGCACTATCAAAACGCTCAATATATCCGCTGTAATGCTATCTTTTATAAGCGCTTCTATTTTTTTGGCGTCTTTAGCGTCAACAACGATTACGCTGTCGGCTCCGGCTGCTTTGGATATCTCTTCCAGCATCAGCCTTTTAGTCTTAGAACCTTTTATAGTCAATCCGGTCCCGGGATGAGGCTGATTTCCGGTCATGGCAGTGGTGGAATTGTCCAGAATTATTATCAGGCCTTTTACCTCATTATAAGCAAGGTTTATAAGCCCGGTTATGCCTGAATGGACAAATGTTGAATCTCCGATAACTCCGACTACGTTCTTAAGGCCGGAACGTTTCAAGCCTTCAAATACGGTAATCCCGGCTCCCATACATAGGCAGCTATGCAAACTTGACAGAGGAGCTAAAGCGCCTAAAGTGTAACAGCCGATATCTCCTGAGACAATAGCTTTAATTTTTTTAAGAGCCCAGAAAGTGCTCCTGTGCGGGCAACCCGGACACATCAGAGGCTTGCGGGCATTTAAAATTTCTCTGGGCTTCTCTTTGCCTTTTATTATATAAGGGATATATTCCGGCCTCAGTTCTCCGGCAGAAAAAGAAACATGCTTGGCTTTGGCTCTAACTCCAGAGAGCTTAAGCTGTTCTTCTAGATAAGGCTCCAGTTCTTCTATAACATAAAGCCTGGATACTTTAGCGGCAAATTCTTTAGCAAGGCTTTCCGGAAAAGGAAAACTGATGCCTAATTTTAAAAAAGACGCCTCAGGATAGGACTCTTTGGCGTAAAGATAAGAGGCGCTGCTCGTTATTATGCCCAGCTTTCTGTCTTTTATTTCAATCTTATTTAAACCGGACTTTTCGGAAAACTTTTTGACTTTGGCTATTTTTTCCAGCAACAGCTCATGGCTTCTACGGGCATTTTTAGGAACCATAACGTATTTAGGAATATCTATCTTAAAATCTCTGTTCGGAATTTCAGATCTTGCGCCTAAAGAGATGTTTTCTTTGGTATGTGATATGCGAGTCGTAAGCCTGACCATGACAGGAATATTAAACC
>JAQUNS010000064.1 GCA_028717465.1 Candidatus Omnitrophota bacterium | reverse complement strand
AGATAAGAATAAAATAATAGTAATAGCCTGGTTAGTTCCCCCGCTGCTATTATTCAGCTTTGTTTTTAAGGTTCATCAACTCAGGTTTATTCTGCCTATTATTCCTGTTATTGTTATAGCAACTGTTATAGGCATGAGGTCTAAAGCCAGGCTGCCGGGTATTATTTTCAAGTCACTATTTTCTATTTTTTTGCTGGTACAAATATATCTACTTTTATTTTCTAAGGAACTATCTCCGGTGCATGAAAAAATTCTTGCTTCCAGCAGCAGGGAGTATCTCATGAAAACAGAACAGAACAGCAACCTGGAAATTGCAGGCAATTTTTATAATTTAATGCAGAAATTTTTGAATTCTGGCGATTACAAAATTATTATAGTAAGATTTGCTCCGGTAGAAGACGGCCCTGTCGGTCTGCAGTTCTGGCTGGAGTTTGAAGGTTATAAGTACGGCTATAACGTTTTTACGCATGACCTTTTTGACCAATGGCCATCTGTCGACAGGTGGCTGGAAGAAAAAGGCAGCTATATTGTGCTGTTTTTATTAGATATAGACCGGGATTTAGTTTTAGAGCACGATTTAAGCACGCTTAGCCTTACCCGTATCGACGAAGTCTGGTTTCCTTGGCATGAGGAATTGATGCAGGCAAAAGCAACGCTGGAAAAAATATTGCTCAGAATAGATGATCCCGGGCATCTGTTTGATTTTGCTTGGAGCAGTTATTACTGCAAGGTTTACAGATATGAAAATTTTTGACAGTCTTGTTAAAGCTCCAGAATCAGATGCGGTTCTTGTTATGGTCCACCCCTGGTATCCCTGGATGCCTCCCTTGGGCATTAGCTATGTCTCAGGTTTTTTAAAATCTAAAGGTTACAGGTCTTTTGTCTATGATTTTAATGCCAAACTTTATAACGCTGCATCGGATAAGCAGAAAAAATACTGGGACATAAGCACTATAAGCTCCATGCCGCTTGATGAAATAGTAAAGCTGTTAACAGAGGATTTTTCTTCTCAAATAAACCGCTTAGCTCAGATATTATCCCAGCGCCCGGAACCCATCATAGGATTTTCAGCCAACTATCTAAGCGTCTATATTGTCAACTACCTGGCCCATAAAATCAAGTCTCAAAACAACGGCAAGTTTTTAGTGGCGGGCGGTCCGGGCTGTTACTGGGATTATGACCGTAATGTTATCAAAAGCGGCAACATAGATGTTTTTGTTGTCGGGGAGGGCGAGCTTCCCTTTTATGAGATAGTTAGCAGATTTTACAATAAACAGGATTTATCCGGCATTCCTGGGACAGTGGTATACAAAAACAGCACAGCTCTAGACGGCGGTGCGGCTAAACCTGTATCTAACCTTGATGAGGTGCCATTTCCTGATTTCGGAGATTTAGATTTAGACGACTATGGTTTTGGCGAAAAAGAAGTCAGGACACTCCCTCTTCTTACAAGCAGAGGCTGTATTTCAAGATGTACCTTTTGCATAGACCACAAAATGTGTAGCCCTTTTAGGATGAGAACGCCTGAGAATATAGTAAATGAAATAAAATTACGCATTGAAAAAAGCAATGTCAGAAATTTTTCTTTTAACGATCTTCTCTGTAATGGAGACTTAAAAAAACTGAGAGGTTTTTGCGAATTGATAGCTGCGGAAAAAATCGACATACAATGGGGTAGTTATGCTATCGCAAGGGGCGATGTGGATTCAGAGCTTTTGAAAGCCATGAAAAAATCAGGCTGTGTTTCATTGTGCTACGGGATAGAGAGCGGTTCAGACAAAGTCTTAAAGGCTATGGGCAAGATTTATAACGCAAAAGATGCCGAAAAAGTATTAAAGTTAACTTATGATGCCGGCATAAAACCTTCATTTAACATAATAATCGGCTATCCGGGCGAAAGCAGGAAAGAGTTTAAACAGACACTTGATTTTGTTAAAAGAAACAGCAGTTTTATCGACAGTATAATTAATGTATCAACTCTGTTTATAAATCCGACATCGGAGCTTGGGGTTAATCCCGGTAAATTTAATCTTTATTTTCCAAAACATCCAAAAAGTTTTAAGTTCGTATCTTTTAAAAAAGCTTTTATACCGAATTACTACAGGGTATTTGGATCTATAAGGCCTGTCTCAGAGACTAAAGGGATTGATATATCTGAGTTTGCGGATATTGCAGGAAACACAAAGCCGGTAAGGATCAATAGATTGATCAAAGCAATTTATTATATTCAAAGGCTTGGGCTCTTTAGGGAGAATCCTATCATAAATGTATACGCTACCAGGAGCAAAAGATTAAGCCGTGCCGTCGATTATGTTAAAAACAGGCATTCTCTAAAATACAATGATACGGTCGTTGTATTTGACAATAAAGGTTTCGTTAAGATTTTTTACAAAAACAAATGCCTTACTTCCGGGCCCGGTTTGAATGTGGCGTTTGCAATAGACAGCAAATGGTACGACACTTCCAGGTATAACTGGCAGATTAGCAAAATAAAAAACAGGAATATCGAGATTGCTATAGATATGCCAAATCTGCATATTAAACAAAAATGGTTTTTGAAGATAGGGCCTAAAGGTTTAGCTTGGAAGATCAAAGTTTATTTTAAAGACAATATTTCGGTCGAAGAGATTAAGCTGGGCTTGCAAATATCGGAAAGCTATAAATTCTGGTTTTGCGGCAAAAACTGGGGCAATTTCCCAGACCTGGACGATAACTGGAGAGGCTTGAACTTAAGCGTTAAAAAAAATGTATTTATATGCCCCAATAAGGATAGTTTCGGCTCAGCCTGCGCGTTGACAATTAAAGATTTTAAATCTTCAATGCCTTTTCTCATCAGGCTTGAGAATTCCTGCAAAAAATTAGGATTTAGATTTGTAGCCATAAAATATAACTCTGCCAAGAAATTTTGCAAAAGTAGTTTAAGCACCGGCTTGACCATAGGTTTTAAGGATTTCAACTCCAGCCGCCTTAAAGGCATGCTGAGCAATACTTCTCCTGCAGAGAGGGGTTACTTTAACTTGGTGGATACATCCGGTTCTGGAAGAAAGACAGATGGTATTTTATATCAAAAGAGCAATTCGTTTCTTAAAATTAGAGCTGAAGATAATGGAGTCAAATTCTACTCTCAAGAACACGAGATAACCTCTGACTGCGGCGGTATAGTAGTATGCCATTACAACGGGATTGTTTTAGATACTACCGCTGCTGTCTGGAATCTACTGGAGGATAAGAGATGCTTAATCTTTGACCTCTATTGGCGGGAACTTTTTTTAAAATTAAGGTGGCATATTTTTCTGAAGGGCGATGGTGTTCTGTGGAATTTTAGTTTGCATTCTTTGGAAGATGTAAAATTAGATGAACTTAAATTCGGAATATTTTTAAACAGTAAGTATAATATATGGCAGATAGATTCTTTTAAGGGCCGGTTGTCGGAAAACAGGAAGGATCACTGGAATTACGTGCCTTTATTGAAAACTGAAAATAATAAGATACTTTTGTATTCCAGTACTAATAAATTACCCTCTCTAACCTGCACTAAACCCAGAGGCGGTTTTTATCAGCTGGAGATCCCCGATTTAAATAAAGCAGGAGGCAAGGCTCTTTATGCGGTATTTGATAATGTATTTTTGAAAAAAAATAAGATTTTAAATTTTAATTACAGGTTTAGATTTAGTTGTAAGCATAAAGTCTTTGCATCTCCCTGTATTATATGAGTAGAATGAAAAAATACAATAGGCAGAGTCAAAAAGGAAAAGAAAAGCTTGCCATTTTCAAGCTTATTTCGGACTCGGCTAAATACGGCTTGGCTATAGTAAACATGAAATATGAGCTGGTATATTTAAACAATTCTTTTGCCCGAATTTTCGGCTACAGCAAAAGCTTTCTTTTAGGCAAGAACATAAAACTTCTTCACTCCCAAGAGCAGTTTAAATGGGCCAAGTCTATGCTCAATAAGATAAAAAAGCAGGGCTATCTGATAGATCAGGAGATTCCCTGCATTAGGAAAGACGGAACAGAACTTATCGTCTCTATGAATGCAGATCTAATAAAAGACGAAAACGGCAGCCCCTATCTTATGGCTGCAACCGTTATAGATGTTACCGAGAAGAAAAATCAGGCTCGGTTTCTTAAGGAAGAGAGAAAGCAGCTGTTGTCTATTTTTGACAGCATAGACGAGGTCATATACGTTGCTGACCCGCATAGTTATGAGATTTTATACGTGAATAAGTTTTGCAGAAAATTATTGGGCAAAAAAACAAAAATCGAGGGTGGTATCTGTTACCGCGAATTCCAAAATTTCAATGAACCTTGTTATTTCTGCACAAATGAAATAATCTTAAAAAATCCCGCCAGGCCTTATAAGTGGGAGTATCATAATCCTCACGTAGGCAGGGATTATTATATTGTAGACAGAATAATCAAGTGGCCCGACGGAAGAGACGTAAGGTTTGAAATAGCGATAGATGTCACAGAACGCAAAAAAGCCGAAAAATTACTTCTCAAATATAGTGAAGACCTGGAAGAGGAAATCAAAAATAGGACAGACGAATTAATGGAAGCCCAGAGAAAGCTTGAAAAATCTAAGCGCTTATCTGACATAGGCATGCTTGCAGCTACTATTGCGCATGAATTGAACAATCCTTTAAATGTTATGAGAATAGCCGTTTACAACATAAAGCAGGAAAAGAGCTTAAGCAGTTTAGATGTCCACTTAGCCAACATAGAGAAAAAGATATTACAGAGCAGCATGATAATAAAAAACCTGCTGGGATATGCCTCAGTCAGAAAGCCCTGTTATGAAAATGTAAAAATAGTCGATCTGGTTAATGAATGCATAGAGAATTGTCTTAAAAAGTACAGGGATTATAGCGTAAAAATCATAAGAAAATTTGATATAAATTCCGGATATACTATCCTGGCCGATGCTCTTTATATACTGGAGCTGACGACAAATATTCTGGAAAATGCTTTCCAATCATTTGTCAACAAAAGCGGCAAATTGACAATATCTATCAAATGCAATGCCAAAAAATATTTAGAACTGACATTTAAAGACAATGGCACAGGCATAAAAGACAAAGATTTAAATAATATTTTTGAGCCTTTCTTTACCAGAAAGGCAAGCGGAATAGGGTTAGGATTGACTGTCTGCAGGCAGATTGTTAATCTGCACAAAGGCCGCATAAGCATAAAAAGCCAAGAAGGCTTCGGTACAAAAGTATCTATCAGCATACCAGCTGGTTTCTGAATTTTGAAGCCCGTTTTCGTATT
>JAQUNS010000063.1 GCA_028717465.1 Candidatus Omnitrophota bacterium | reverse complement strand
GCCGCAAGATGTCTAAGAGCTACGGTAACTTCATTGCCTTATCTGATGATGCCGACACTATAAGAGCAAAAGTTAAAAGCATGTTTACCGACCCGGAGAGGATAAAGCGGACCGATCCGGGCAGGCCTGCTTTATGCAATGTTTTTAAATATTATGAACTTTTTAAGCCGGAACTCAGAGATGAGATCAAGAAACAGTGTTTGGAGGCAGCTATAGGATGCGTTGAGGACAAAGAGCGCTTGGCAGAATTTCTGGTAGAGTTTTTAAAGCCATTTCAGAAAAAAAGAAAGGCGATAGAAAAAGAACAGGGCTACTTAGAAGATGTTTTAAAAGAAGGCGCCTTAAAAGCAGGGGATTTTGCCGCTAATACAATAATAGAAGTAAGAAACGCTGTAGGCATATGAGCGAGTGCAAGGTAAAGTTAAAAATATTTGAAGGCCCTCTGGATCTGCTTCTTTATTTGATAAAAAAGAATGAAGTCAGCATATACGATATTCCTATTTCAGAGATAACAAGCCAGTATCTGGAATATTTGCAGGTGATACAAGAGCTGGATCTGGAAATAGCCGGGGATTTTTTAGTTATGGCTGCAACTCTTATATACATCAAGTCAAAGATGCTCCTGCCCCAGGATGATATTTCTTTAGACGAAGAGATTCCCGATGAGGACCCGAGAGAAGAGCTTATTAAGAGGCTTATGGAGTATAAAAAGTTTAAAGATGCAGCGGTTCACCTGAAAGAGAAAGAGGAAGAGAGCAATTATATTTTTAAAAGGTTTATGCCGGCATCAGAACTGGATGTTTCTCAGAATGAAGAAGAGGGTTTTGAATCCAGCGTATTTGACCTGATAGCGGCTTTTACCGAAGTCCTCAAGAATATGCCCAAGGAAGACTTTAAAATAGTTTTAGACGAGGAGCATACGGTTGAGGAGAAGATGGAGCTCATACTCTCTCTGATAGCTCAGAAAGGCGTTATATACTTTAATAACATATGGAGCAGGATACGCAGCAGGCTGGAGGCGGTAGTGTTCTTTCTGGCCTTGCTTGAGCTTATAAGAATGAAGAAAATAATCATAAGGCAGATCGGTTTATTCGGAGAGATCAAGATCTTTAAGCCTCTGCCTGTTTTAAGAAAAGATGGAAAAGACAGTTAATGTCAAAAATGCAATAGAGGCTTTTTTGTTCGTCTCGGACAAACCATTGTCTTTAGACCAGATTAAAAACATTTTGAATGTCGATAAATCTGAAATAAAAAATGAGATAGACGTACTCAAAGAAGAGTACGAAAAAAATCATAGCTTCAGGCTGCGTGAAGTTGCCGGAGGATATCAGATGGTAACAGACCCTGAATACGCTCCCTGGCTTAGAAAGCTGTTTCAGGTCGGCCAGAAAGGAAAACTGTCCAAGCCCGCACTTGAAACTATGGCAATAGTTGCCTATAAGCAGCCTTTAACCAAGCCCGAGATAGAGCAGATAAGAGGCGTTGATTCTGACGGGGTTATTAAGACGCTTCTGGAAAAAGGCTTGGTCAGGATAACAGGCAGAAAGCAGGTCATCGGCAGGCCTCTGCTCTATGCGACAACAAAAAGATTTTTGGAATATTTCGGGCTCAACTCTTTGGAGGAGCTTCCGGTATTAAATGAGTTTGTAGAGATGGAGCAGAACAATGAAAATGACAGAGATCAGAAAGAAGATTGACGGTTTAGACAAAAAGATAGTCGAATTGCTTAATAACAGGGCCGTTTTGATACAAGATATTGCCGAGGCCAAAAAAAAGACAAAAAAAGGAATCTATGTTCCGGAGAGGGAGATAGAGGTTTATAAAAAAGTCGTTAAATACAATAAAGGCGCTATGCTTCCTGAACAGGTAAAGAATATTTACCGGGAGATAATGTCGGTCTCTTTAGCCCTTGAAAAAGGAATTGTTGTCGCATTTCTTGGCCCGATTGCCACTTTTACCCAGCTTGCTGCCCTGAAAAAATTCGGTTCTTCAGTAGACTATAAGCAGTGCGGCAGTATTACAGATATATTCAGCGAGGTTGAGAAATCAAATGCGGATTTTGGCGTTGTGCCTATTGAGAACTCTTTTGAAGGTGCCGTCAATCATACCCTGGATATGTTTATAGAGTCTGAACTTAAAATATGCTCAGAGATTTATTTAAACGTCACCCATTATCTGCTTTCCAAATCTTTAAAGTTAAAGGGTGTAAAAAAGATCTATTCCAAGTCGGAAGTTTTCGGGCAGTGCAGAAGATGGCTGCAGGAGAATGCTTGCGGCGCCGATTTGATGGAGGTCTCATCTACGGCCCGCGCCGCGCAAATAGCGGCCAAAGACAACAGCTCTGCCTGCATAGCCAGTAAAATGGCCAAGGATATATACGGCCTAAATATTCTGGCCTCATCCATAGAGGATGCTCCTTATAACGTAACCAGGTTTTTAGTTATAGGAAAGACCCAGGCCAACCCTACCGGAAAAGACAGGACCTCGATTATGTTCTCTATAAAAGATAAAATCGGAGCTTTGCACGCCATGCTTGTTCCTTTTAAAAAACACAATATAAATCTGACTAAAATAGAGTCCAGGCCGTCTAAAAAGAAAGCCTGGGATTATTATTTTTTTGTAGATTTAGAAGGCCACTGCCGGGAACTCAATGTCAAGAAAGCTTTGTCAGAACTATCTGCAATAGCATCCAGTTTTAAAATACTCGGGTCTTACCCTAAGGCATAGTCTATGGATATAGAAAGGCTGGTCAAAAATTCGGTAAAGGATGTAGAAAATTATAAACCGGGCAAGCCGATATCCGAAGTAAAAAGAGAGTTAGGCCTAAGCGATGTTTACAAGATGGCCTCTAACGAAAATCCCCTGGGCTCTTCTCCCAAAGCTTTAAAAGCCTTAAAGAGAGAACTCAAATGTTTAAACCGTTATCCGGATTCCGGCTGCTTTTATCTTAAAGACAAGTTAAGCAAGATTTTAGAAGTCAGGCCTGAAAACCTAACCATAGGTAACGGCTCCGATGAGTTGATAGCCCTTACCTTGAGAGCTTTTTTAAACCATTCTGAAGAGGTCATAGTAGCTAAGCCGACATTTTTAATGTATGAACTTTATTCCCGGATAGAAGGCGCCCGGGTAAAAGTCGTACCTATGAAAAATTTTAAATATGATTTAGATGCCATCAGGCAAGCTGTAACAGAAAAGACAAAGATAATATTTATAGCCAACCCTGATAATCCCTGCGGAACTTATGTTAATAGAGTTGAAGTTGAGCGGTTTTTATCCTGCTTGCCTGATAATGTGATTGTTTTTCATGATGAGGCTTATTATGAATTTATGGACGTTGAGGACTATCCTCAGCTTATCAGTTCTATAAACAGGAGGCCGTTAATAATATCAAGAACATTTTCAAAAGTGTACGGCCTGGCCGGATTGAGGATCGGCTACGGAATAGCAAGCCCCAAAATAACAGAGTATCTTAATAAGGCCAGGGATCCTTTTAACGTTAATTCTTTAGCCCAGGCAGCGGCTTTAGCGGCTTTAGATGACGGCGGTTTTGTCAAAAAGTCTTTGGAATTAAATAAAAGAGGCAGAGAATACCTTTTTGCAGAGCTTCAGAGGCTGGGACTGGAATTTGTTAAATCCTGGACAAACTGTATTGTTGTTAAAATAGGCCGGAATGCGGCAGATCTGGTGAATTATTTTCTCAAAAACGGCATTATCATCAGGAATATGTCTGCCTGGGGTTTAGGCGAATATATAAGGGTTACTGTCGGGCTGGAAAAAGAAAACAGGAAATTTATTAGGTTGCTGGGAAATTATTTGTTAAATAGCGAACAGTGAACAGTAAACAGGCAATAGTCCCGATGCTTTGGTCGGGATAATTCCCGCCTGATGGCGGACACAGGCCCGCCTAACGGCGGACAGGCGCACTTATGACTTATGTCGCACTGCGTGCTAAAATGGATAAACTGACCCCTAGCAGATTTCTTGCGAAATCTAGACGCTGGGGTAATTCCCGCCTAACGGCGGACAGGCGCACTTATGACTTATGTCGCACTGCGTGCTCCATAAGTCATGTGCTCATTAGGAGGGTCCTGAAATGATTATAGTGTTGAAGCCGGAAATTTCAAAACAAGAGTTCGACCATATTATCGAAAAGATTAAATCCTGGGGCCTGACTCCGATGGTCTCTAAAGGTGTCGAGAGGTCTATTATAGGAGTCATAGGAGAAGAGGATATTTTAAGGTCGCAGCCTTTAGAGGTTTTCCCCGGCGTTGAAAAGGTGATACCGGTTCTGGCTCCTTACAAACTTGTCTCTAGGGAGTTTAAGCCCGAGAATACGGTTATAGACATCAAAGGAATATGCATAGGAGGTAAAAAAATAATCAATATGGCCGGGCCCTGCTCTATTGAAAGCTATGAACAGCTAAAGGATATAGCTGAATCCATAAAAAAGTCAGGGGCTCAGATCTTAAGAGGCGGAGCTTTTAAGCCCAGAACCTCGCCTTACAGCTTTCAGGGTTTAGGCGAAGATGGTTTAAAGATATTAAAAGGAGTTGCTGATGAATCCGGCATGGCTGTTATAACAGAGATTATGGACCCAAGAGACCTGGCTTTGATAGAAAAATATTCCGATATCATTCAAATAGGAGCCAGAAACATGCAGAATTTCTCTTTGCTTAAAGAGGTGAGCCAGTCTAAAAAACCGGTCCTTCTTAAAAGGGGCATCAGTGCCACCATAAAAGAGTTTTTGATGGCGGCGGAGTATATCCTGGCCGGAGGCAATTTTCAGGTTATGCTTTGTGAAAGAGGCATACGTACTTTTGAAGATGAGACCAGGTTTACTTTAGACGTAAACGCTATCTCGGTTATAAAGCAGAAATCACATCTGCCCGTGATAGTAGATCCGTCTCACGGGACAGGCAGATGGAATCTGGTGCCTCAGGCTGCAGCCGCTGCAGTTGCTGCCGGTTGTGACGGCCTGATAGTAGAGGTTCATAACAACCCCGAAGATGCTCTCTCTGACGGCGAGCAGTCTCTTATGCCTGATAAGTATGCTGAAATGATTAAAACAATAAGGTCAATAGCTAAAGCGATAGGCAGGGAAGCTTGAAGAGATTATTTCGCAGAGTCTGCATAATCGGAGTAGGTTTGATAGGAGGCTCGTTAGCCAAAAGCATCAAGAGAAGCGGTATGGCAGATGAGGTTGTAGGCTATTTCAGAAAAGAGTCTTCGGCTGAATTTGCCAGAAAAAATAGAATTCTGGATAAATATTATCTAAATATGGAATCCGCGCTTAAAGACAGCGATCTTAT
>JAQUNS010000062.1 GCA_028717465.1 Candidatus Omnitrophota bacterium | reverse complement strand
CATTGCTTCTCACCGACCCTTTTATCGTCCTACATGCGAATGGTTCTGTACAGTATTCTATGAACTATTGAAAGACAAGTTGAATATTAAAAAAATAGAATTCCGTTCTTCTTCGTTGAACTGTGCATCAAGAACGTTCAATTAAAAATAAGATTATTAGAACGGCAACCTAAGAGATAAGACGCCCAGTAAGGTTTGGGCGTCTTATCTTCTTATGGTAAAATGCCGTTAAATTCATCGCTTAGTTTTGGCATCAGTAAGCGCCAACAGGTTTTTCCCCAGAATAGCGCTATCTACGCTGTTTAGGGTGTAGTTAGAATTTACACGGTTTTCTCCCGCCTACTATACCACCAGGAATTTTCCGATAATGCTGCTATAAAATCATCTCGGAATGGACGTATAATACTATGTATGCTTTTATGTAGTGTGCATCTGCAATACTGGCAAATCAGAGATATAATTATAACTAATATTTACACGGGGTACAGTAAAGAGTAAGGTTGACAAATGAAAAAAATAGCGTATGATTTATAAGAGTACAACAGCACTAAACATCGAGCAAAAGAGTAGACAATTTAACCGCAGGGTAAAATGTTTTGCTTTGCGGTTTTATTGTTCTGTTGCTGTAAGTTTAGCGGTAAAATATAATTTCGATAGTTATCGAAATTGAAAGCCTGCTTATCGGCAGGCAAGGAGGCAATATGGTATTCAGGCAAGGCGGCGGGTATGGCGAGCGTTCACGAGAGATGCACAAGGCTACATGCTCAGAATGTAAAAAAGAATGCGAAGTGCCTTTTAAGCCCAGCGGAGACCGCCCTATATACTGCAAGGAGTGTTTTTCAAAGCGCAGAAATAAAAATTCCAATAAGTGGTAAGACACCTGGGATAATTCGATATAAGCCGTAAATTATCTAGAGTCGATATTCTCCGGGCAAAAATTTAATCATTTTTAGCGGAATGTCTATACTAATAGGATATTCTTTCCATAGTTTTCTATGGAAAGAATACTTAGGCAAGCTAATCTTCTAAAATACCGGACAAATCTGGACAAATAGGCCTTATTTCTTTAATTTTTACACCCCACAGAGAGCCAAACAAGACGGCCTTCTGTAAGCCTGACTGCCTGATGAGGCAAATAACTTGCAGAAGGTTTTTTTGTTGAGGTATAATCAAGCTATGAAAATAATAGCAGATAGATTGCTATTGAGCGAACTAAAGCAGATGGCCGCAGCTACTTTCGGTAATTTTGTAAAAGCCGTAGTTGATGTAGAAAAACATCTGATTGCAGTGAATGCAGAGCTTCATGCTGATTTAGAGGCATTGCTGCTTGAAAATGGCTCAAAACAAAAAGACCTTTGGGGCATTAATATTTATCCGGAAATAGAGGGCGATGATTTTATTGAATTTGATTCTATGATTAATATGCGCCCATCTCAAGACAACAGAAGCCGCGGCGTAGAAAAAGAAGAAATACGCAATAAAATAACTGCAATAGCAGCAGAAATTATTAAAAGATGAACTATCAGCATAAAGATCTTGCCGCAGGCCGCTGGAGCCAGCTCTCATTTTTAGAGCAGATGGCAAACATAGGCAGTGAAGTGGAGCGGGCGCTTAAATGGCGCGCAAAAAACAATGCCGCCTATTGCCAGCAGGCTTTTGAGCGCTCTCTTGAGTTGATAGATTTGACCTTAGGCAGCGTTAAAGGTTTCTCCCGCCTTAAAGAGCTCACCCGTTTACGGGAAACAATCGTAGATTATTTCTTTGGCGCAAACCAATTTCTTTCAACAGCAGAGGCCATAAGCAGGTATTTTTTAAGCTTTGCTTATGCTGCGCGCAGGCACCATTAAGCCTATCTATCGGCCTAGCCCTAATCTGCCTATTTAAAGGGTAATTATATTTTTTGGGGGGGGACTTGACAATACAATTACACTGAGCTATATTTTTATAGTAAACTATAAAAATATTTAAAGCTAAGATGAAAGCAAAAGATTATTCTTTGCGCGAAAAAAAGCATGCCAGGACAAAGATTGCAATAATGAATGCTTTTTTGAAGCATTTAGAAAAAAACCGGTTTGAATCTATAGCTATCCGGCAGATATGCAAAGATTCCGAGATATCAGAAGGGACTTTTTTTAACTATTTTCCCCAGAAGATAGATATTGTAAATTACTATGTACAGCTTGCTGTTTTAAGAGCTGTCTGGCTGGCGCAGAAAGAATCCGCCCAGAGAAGCTGTCTTAACTCAATCAATATTTTGTTTTCAAAATTGGCCGCCGATATAAAAAATATAAATATTGTCTATCAATTAATAGCAGCTTTAGCTACCCGCCAGGAAAGGCCCAAGAAAATAGCTGTAACTGAAGTAGAGAAAAAACTTGCTTTTCCGGATTGCCCAGGCATAGAACATGCCCGGGCAATTTTTATCGATGATTTTTTAAAAGAATCCTTAAAAGGCGCGCTTAAAAAAGGTGAGTTATCAAAAGGCACCGATATCGATGATGTGCTGATATCTTTGTTGGCAATACTGGGCGGTACTCTGCTGGCGGCTAAATTGAGTAAAATCGGAGATTATAAATACCACTATAACCGCCAGCTAAAGATTCTCTGGAAAGGGTTAAATGCCAGGCCGTTTTTGAGGTAAATATGAGAATGCCATTGGTTATTATTGCAGCGCTAAAGATTGCTATAATTTTACCGTTTTTTAGCCTAACTGCGGAATGTAAAACAAGTTCAAATCCTGAAGTTCTGCAGATTGGATTAGAGGAAGCTGTAAAAAGAGCTCTGGATACCAGCGAAGATTTTAAAATAAAAGAACAGGAGATCAATAGGGCCAAGAGCATATACGGCCAGGTCCGCTCCGGGATACTGCCGCAGATAACCGCGCAGTCTGCATGGACACGCAACACGTCTTATCCCGACGTGGATGGGAAGTTTAATTATGATTTAAGCAGTAGCGTAAACTTATCTCAGGTTCTCTGGAGTTTCGGCAAAGTTGGCAATGCTATTGCTTCGGCTGAAAAAGAAGCAGAGGCAATGAGATTCAATAAAGAGATAGCCAGGCAGGATATTATCTATGCCGCAAAATTGGGCTATTACAGCGGCTTGCTTGCCAGGAATACTCTATCTATAACAGAACAGTCCTATAAAAATGTTTTAGAGAGTAAAGATTTACTCAAAAGACGCTCCTATGGCGGCCGCAGTTCCAGTTATGAGATTATAAGAATAAATGCGGAACTGGCCGGAAGAATTCCAGCTGTGAATGAATCCAGAGTGCAGTTTGATGCAGCAGTAGAGACGCTGAAAAGGCTGGCCGGCATAGGCCCCGATTGTAAAATCGAACTCAGGGATGATTTCAGCAAACAATATCACAGCTTGGATTACGATATTCTTGCCGATATAATGCAGAAACGCCAACCTTTATTCAAAAGCCTGGATGAAGCGCTTAAATCAGCAGAAGCTAAGCTTAAAAGCGAGAGAGCGGGCCTTCTGCCTACCGTATCTTTTTTCTCAGGCTGGAATTATGCCGGAGCTTCAGATAAAAAATTATTTTTAGCTAACGACGGAAAGAACGATCATTACACGTTTGCGGGAATTAAGATTGATCTGCCAATCTGGGAAGGCGGAAATAACCAGGCTCAGATTGATCAGGCCAAATCCGACAGAGAGATAGCGGTGCTTAAAAAGCAGCAGGCAGAGAAAGATTTTTTGCTGGAGCTCAAAAAAGTTTTTTTAGACTATCAGCAGTATAAAGATAATCTTCAAGCCAATATCGAAGCGGTTAATTTGGCACAAGAGGCGTTTAAGTATACTCAGAATATGTTTTTATCCGGCCAGGCCGATATATCGGCTTTAAACGACGCTGAGCTCTTATTAACCAGCCAGCGCATAAATAAAGAGATGACCCTGTTTAAGATCAATGTGTCTTTAGCCAGAATAGAGAGATTGATCGCAGGGAAAGACAGCGATGAAAAATATTAATTTTAGAAAAGCAGTATATCTGGGGATATTTTTTGTGTCTGTTTTTGCCATTCTAATAAGGATAGCGGCGGTCAAAACTGAACGGAGCAGGCCGATTATAAGTTTTATTTCAGAATGGAGCAGCAAGGGTGTGCCGGTAATGGTAAAAAGAGTTATGCCGGAGGATATTGCGATATATACTAAGTTTACAGTTGTTGTTAATTCAGATAAAACGGCTTCGGGATTTGTAACGGCCGATATCAAAGAGAAGCTCAAAGAAGGCAGCCGGGTTTACTTTGCACAAAAGGATCTCTCTGTCGGCGTGATTGTAAATGTAAGCGATAAAGTTGATATAGATTCCGGAATGTTTGCGGTAAATATAGAATTTAACGCGCTCTTTGCCAAGCCGGATTCGATACAGGTTGTTTTCGCGCATACCGAGGCTTTAGAGAGAGTATTAGCGGTTCCCAATGAGGCGCTCGATATATCAGGCGATGGTTACTATCTTTGGGTCGTTGAGGATGCCAGGGCTCGCAAAAGAAAGGTAGAGATCGGGCCTCGCAATGATTATCAAGCAATTGTCAAAAGCGGAATCCAGGCCGGAGATTTAGCAGTATTTAACGGGCAGTCCCAGCTTAAGGAAAACGTTTTAGTCGATATTATAAATGAGGACAGGACAGAATGATTGAATTTTTTGTAAAACGCCCTGTGACAACAATAATGATTATCTCTGTATTTGTAGTTTTGGGGACAGTCTCCTATACAAACCTCCAGATAGAAAAAACACCAAAGATCGAATTTCCGATCGTAACTGTCTCGGTGTTATATCCGGGGGCAACTCCGCTTGATATGGAAACCCTTGTGGTAAACAAGATTGAAGATGCGGCCTCAGAGATTTCAGAGATTGAAAGAATACAGAGCCGCTCCTACGAAGGTTTCGGATATATTTACGTCGAATTCCTATTATCGGCAGATGTCAATATCAAGTTAATCGAGGTAAAGGATAAGGTCGATGCTATAATTAACAGTCTGCGTGAAGATATCGAAAAGCCGGAAGTTGAAAAGTTTGATCCTCTGATGACTTCAGTAATGGATCTTGTGCTTTCAAGCGATAGTCTTGACGGCCGGGATCTTTATGAATACGCGGACAAAGTTTTAAAGCACAGGTTTCTGTCTATGGAGGGCGTTGCCCGGGTCGATATTTACGGCGGAAAAGAACGCCAGATCAATGTCAGGCTTAATCCGATGCTGATGAAAGAGCGTTATATTACTATTCAGGAAGTGATTACCGCTCTGGGTCTGAAGAACAGAAATATCCCTGCCGGAGACCTCCGGAAAGGATACCAGTCTTTGAGCGT
>JAQUNS010000061.1 GCA_028717465.1 Candidatus Omnitrophota bacterium | reverse complement strand
GGAGAAGACGTGCCGCTGCATTTTTCCAGATTCCAGCCCCACTACCTCATGCGCAACATTCCCGCAACCAGCTACCAGACATTACAGCAATCCTATAAAATAGCAAAAGATGCCGGGCTTCAGTATGTCTATATAGGCAATATCTACGGCACAGAAGAAGCAAATACTTACTGTCCAAACTGCCAAAAATTACTGATTGGAAGAACCGGCTATAAAGTAATACAGAATAAAATAGAAAGCAACAGATGCCCGTACTGTCAAAAAACTATTGCCGGAATATGGGGAAATAGTGTATAAACCCGATATGCACATAGAACGTTTTATGCATCTAAAAATGACTAGAAAATCATTCATCGTGTTTTCGGCAAAAACCTTGCTCCTGTTGGTAATTATATGCATCATCCCTGTAAGGTGGGCCAAGTATAATGTATTGCCAAAGTTAAAAACAAAAATATTCTACGAACAAAGTTTATACCAAAACAATTTGGCAGGATGAACAAAATAACGGCAACAATATTAATACTGTATCTGGGGGTGTGCGCTATGGCTAAAAATATAGATGCCAAGACTCTAAACGCAACATGCCAGGGCTGGTATCCGGGAGATTTTAAATCATTGAAAATTATGATCGATGATTTTTTGTCTAAAACCGAATTAGATACTGAAAAAAAGCCTGCGGCTTTGATAGTTCCTCATGCCGGACTGGCATATTCCGGACAGAGCGCAGCATACGGCTATAAAAAGCTGATTTCTAAAGAAATCTCAAACATTTTTATACTCGGGCCCGCCCATAGATTCCAGACAGATAAACTGATAGTGCCCGAGAGCGATTTTTTTCAAACTCCGCTGGGTAAAACCAGGATCGATAAAAGTATTACAAAAGATCTAATTGATACAGGCTTATTTGAACCTAATGACTCGGCTTTTTATAAAGAGAACAGCATTGAGCTACAGGTGCCGTTTTTGCAGATAGTCTCTCCTAATGCAGCCGTTATTCCTGTTGCGGTAGGCCAGTTGGACAGTAACGGCATCAAAAAAGCAGCCGAAATTTTAAAAAAGTACATGACAGAAGAATCGGTATTTATTATCAGCTGCGATTTCACCCACTACGGTTACCGGTTCGGATATACCCCCTTTAGCGACAACATAAAAGAGAACATAAAAAAACTGGACTACGGCGCTTTGGAGGAGATAAAGAAAATAAACCCGAAGGGATTTTTAAGCTATATAGAGAGAACTCAGGCTACAATCTGCGGCTATATTCCGGTAGCGATACTGCTGAATATGCTGCCCGAAGATGCCAAAGCAGAGATTTTAAACTATACTACATCGGGAGATATGACAGGTGATTTTGCTAATTCTGTCAGCTATGCATCGGTTGCCTTTTATAAAAAATCCGCTCCTAAGGACACCGGGCCGGAAAACAGTTTAACTAAACTTGAGAAAGAATCCTTGCTTAAATTATCCAGAGTGGCACTGGAAAATTATATAAAACATAAAAAGATTATAACGGCTCAAGATACCTCAATAAAATTGACAGAGACTCTCAAACAGAACCGGGGCGCTTTTGTAACCCTGCATAAAGAAGGCAGGTTGAGAGGCTGTATCGGAGAAATATTTCCTACAAAGCCGCTCTATAAGGTGATAATAGAGAAGACAATAGACTCTGCTGTCAACGATTTTAGGTTCAGCCAGGTTATAGAGCAAGAGCTTGTTGACATAAATATAGAGATATCGGCTCTAACTGTGCCGCAAAAAGTCAACAGCTACAAGGATATAGTCATAGGCCAGGACGGTATTCTTATGAAAAAGGGGCACCGGGCTGCGGTCTTTCTGCCCCAGGTTGCCCCGGAACAAGGCTGGGATCTTGAGACCACGCTGATGCACTTGTCTCAAAAAGCAGGCTTGGAACCTTACGCCTACAGGGAAGGCGCCGAGTTTGAAGTCTTTCAGGCCGAAGTATTCTCGGAAGAATGAAGAAGTGTTTATACCGGCTGATACTTTTCTCTCTAGGAGCTTTTGCTACTTTAACACAGGCGATCCTGATAAGAGAGTACCTGGTATCTTTTCAGGGCAATGAGCTCTCGCTTGGAATATTTTATGCCTCCTGGTTTTTCTGGATAGCCTCAGGCGCTGTTTGGGCAATAAAATGCCGCAATGGCGCAAAATACCTTCTGGTTTTCCTGAACATATATGCGCTGGCTGCAACAACACAGTTTTTAATATTCAGGAACCTGAAATATCTGGCCAGCATCCAAGCCTGGGAACTGTTCTCTTTTCAGAAAGCTCTGCCTCTGACTGTTTTTGCCAATGCCCCGGTATCTTTGCTTACCGGATTGATTTTCGTATATGGCTGCTTCTATTTTAAAAGTTTCACCGGTTCATCAAAAGACGCAGTTTCATCGGCCTACATTTACGAATCGCTGGGAAGCTTTCTGGCCGGAATATCTATCACATTTCTTTTGACCAACCTTATCAACACAGCTCTTATACTCTTACTATCCTGCATGGCCCTGTCTCTTCTTTCTTTGATATCAGGCTTTTTTTTAAAAAACAGCAGGCAGGCTGTATTTGCCTTGGCAGTCTTATCGGTGTTTATTTTTATATTTATATTCAGAACTCCGATCAGCAGAACTATCGGCAATCTGCGCTGGCAAACCATACTTCCCGAAGCCAGTGTTATTGACGAGATAGAAACCCCCTACCGGCACCTGGCTATCGCAGAATATAAAGAAAACATAGTAATAACTTCGGACGGCAAAATCATAGAGAACCTCAGTGACAGAATATCGGCAGAGCAAGACGTGAGCCTGTTTGTAGCAATGGCCGACATGCCTATTAATATACTAATACTGGGGGAAGCATCCGAGACTAAAATCCATTCTCTTTTGAGTTTTCAGGTAAAAAAAATAGTCAATGTTTATCAGGATAAAGCATATTTTTATTTTTTAAAAAAACACGCTCCCGATGAGATAAAAGCAATATTTCAGGATAAAAGAACAACATTCCTAATGCAGGATCCCAGGAAATATTTAGCTGATACAGAAGAGAGATTCGACCTGATAATAATCAACAAACCGGAACCTTCCAGTTTATACGCCAACAAATACTATACAAAAGAATTCTACAATCTGGTCAAAAAAAGACTTTCAGATAGAGGAGTAGCGGCGGCAAAAATCTCTTCAGACAGAAACTTTCTAAGCCAGGAGATGATAGATTACGGCAGTTCTGTTTACCGGACTTTAAACGATGTTTTTGAAAAAATAGCCATTGCTCCGCAAGAGACTGCCTGGTTTTTCACCGGAGATAAAGACTCCCCCTTGAGCCAGTCCGCGGATGAACTATTCTTAAGAGCCGATATTTATACGCCCAGGGACTTTAAATTTAAAGCGGCCGGGATATACAGCCTGGTAGAAGAAGACAGGGCTGAGTTTATTAAAAACAGCTACTTGAGCAACCCGATTATAGAAAGCCTGGTTAATTCAGACAACCGCCCCCTGACCTATTTTTTGAACCTGCTCTTTTCATTGAGATACTCCGATTACAAGTTGATTAAAATACTTAAGATAATATTCTTATCCGGATGGGCAGTATTTATCTTTCCGGTGCTAATACTATTTGCCCTAAGAATCTGCTACCTTAAATATACAGGCAGCGGATTTGATGAAAGCACGGTATTTAACGCAAAGCTATACCAGTTTTTTTCGGGCTCTTCTTCTATTATCTACTACCTCATCCTGCTGTTTCTTTTCCAAAACAGATTCGGAACAATATTCCAGTATATAGGCCTGATAATAGGGTTGTTTATGCTGGGCATTGCCTTAGGCAGCCTGACGATAAAAAAAATAACATCTAAAGCAAGCGCTGTAAAGATAATGCTCGGGCTGCTTTTTCTTCAGCTGTCATTTTACCTGGCAGGATTTTATTTAAAAGATGCAGTGCTGGTAATTTTAGAACACGGGCCGTCTTTTATTTTGTTTTCCTTTTCTTTTCTAATTCTGGGCACTCTAACCGGAGCCTCTTATCCTCTGGCAGCAAATATTATGGAAGACCGGAATATAGATATCCTTCCCATTTCCGGAATGCTGGAGTCCTTAGACCATTGGGGCGCAAGTTTAGGAGCTTTAATAGCGGGCATAATATTGATACCGTTGCTGGGCGTATTTAAAGCAGTCCTTTATCTTAGCATATCAACTTTCAGCCTGATTGTTTTAATAATGTTTGGGCTTTTTCTAAAAAACCCTAAAAGGCGCTCCGGTTTTACCGAAAGAAAATTTCTGCTTTATCCTAAGACACTCTGTGCGCTGCTTGCTATATCCGTCTGGATGCTGTTTACATCCCATTATTTAACAATAAAAGAAAATATTTATTTTAAAGAGACGCCTTATCAAATGTCCCTGCTAGAAAAATCCGGTTTTGAGATTACCGAACAACCGGACAAGCAGATAAAATACATCAGGGCAGAAAAAAACAAAGAACAATACTATGTCTTTTATTCCAGCGAGCTTGAAACTTCTGAATACGGATTTGCAGGCCCGGTCAACCTGCGCATAATAACCGACAAAAATTACAAAATAGAAGATGTCTCTGTCCTTGAATCTAAAGAGACGCCGCTATACCTAAACAGAGTCATACCCTGGCTTGACAGCTTTAAAAATAAATACCTGTCCGATCTCCTAAAGCCGCAGGAAATAGACGCGCTAACAGGCGCAACCTATACTTCAAGAGCAATCCTGCAGACTGTTAAAAAAAGTGCCCAAAAGATTTTGCATAAAGATGCCGTTACAGAGAAACCGGCCCTGAACGGCCTTAGAGAAAGCGTAGTTTTTGTGCTGTTTATACTAGCGGGGCTTGTTCTTTTTTATAAAAACAATAAAGTTAAAAAAACCTACCAGATTCTGCTGGTTGTTATCGCAGGATTTATATTTAATCTGCAGTTGTCTTTTATTCATATTCTAAACATACTGGGCCTGCAAGTACCGGCCTGGAATAATATCGGTATTATACTGCTTATGTTTCTGCCGTTTGCCCTAGCTGTTTTTTACGGCAGAATTTACTGCGGCTGGTTTTGCCCGTTCGGCGCCATCCAAGAACTAGTACATAGCAATAAACCATATATAACTACCGCTCAAAAGACAGATAAAAAGGCAAAGCATATCAAATATTTTCTGATTTTATTGCTTATTATATTGTTCTCTATTACCGGTAAAAATACCATATTCATACAGGACCCGCTCTTACAGATAACCTCTATCTTTAGCAAGCCTGATTTCAATAAGCTGTTGACCTATCTGGTTATCCTGTTTTCTATTTTTATATTCAGGTTTTGGTG
>JAQUNS010000060.1 GCA_028717465.1 Candidatus Omnitrophota bacterium | reverse complement strand
TTATCCTCTTTAGAGGAGTCCTGGCATCCCAGTTTGATTTTGCCTCTGGCAAAATCAAACAGAGCAATTGTCCTTAATCCATATAGCTGATCTGCCTAGATTTATTTTTAATATATTATTTTCTAATTTTATTATTTTCTTCGTTGTTATTTAGCTTTCTTTGCAAATTATGTTATAATTACAGTTAAGGAGAGGTTTATGGCTCACTATAGCAATAGAAAAATAGCTTTTATATTTTTATTTATTTTTTCTGTCCTATCCTTTTGTGGTTTAATTTCCGAAGCCCGCCGCATACAAGATGTTTCTCCGCAGTATCAGATAACCCCAGAAGGAAATTCTCTTTTCGGAAAACCTTCCTACAGGTTAAATGAAGACGGCACTATTCAGGTAGACGGTAAAACCTTGCTGCTACCATTTAGAGGAGGATATACCGCTTATCAAGTTGAGCCGGGCAGGCTTTTGCTCATCTCGGATAAAACCGGGCTGGCAGAGTTCTACATCAATATAAGATGGGCGCCTGCTGATTCTGAAGTTATAGATGTTTTAGGCGAAGGCCTTTTGGAAGTTCTGGATAGGTTTGAAGATCCATTCGGCTATGTCCCATTTCTAAGTGTTTATACAATATCGGAAATTGAGCAGGAGGTTATAAGAGTATGCCAAGAACATGCCGATAGGTCTATTGTAGATGGATTATTAACCAAGGTAGATTTCTGGGAGTGGAGCCAGATTGCCAGAATAGCTGCCAAATTCGGCCTAGATCGCGTGCTGAATTATTTCGATAAGTTTCTCGTTCTTGGGAATAACGATCAGGATAAACAGTCGTTATTTCTGGATGCGGTCTATTATCTGCTGGACGGTGAATCCAGCCCGGAATACGCTCTCTATGCAATCGAGAGCCTTCCGCTATCTGAGGGATCTGCAGGGGCGGCCTCTTTTGCTTTTGAATATATCAAGACAATAAGAGATAAAGTCCATATCTTACGCGACCAGATACCTGCCTATGCCAGGGCAGCATCAACAGAATCCCGCGGAATAATTTTAGGCTCGGCTGTCTCTTCCCAGGCCCGGGAGCTGCTTGAGCGTATGCGGCATGATTTGGAGCAGGGCTTAAGAACCATAGTCAAAGTCTCATCTGCCATAACAATGCGCTACTCCATAGAGCAGCAGGCTCCGCCGTTTTTTGATACAACACCGGGATTGATTGCAAACATCAGGTCTGTTTTTGAATATTTGCTTAGCTTTGTTTCTGGCGAATATAGCCCTGTTCTTTTGGTTGCTGGATCCTCTGGCGAGGCAATAACATTTGATTACGGTACTCCGGTGCTGTTTGCATTGCTGGAAGGCATACCTCTTAATCCGTCAACAGTGAAGCCTTTAACAGGGGAGGTCAGGGTTAGCATAGATGATTTTGGCCGCATGAAATATACAAGAGATCTTTCGGATATGAGAAAAATGAGAGTTTTTTATATAGCAGATTTAGATTTAGCAGATCTTGGGCTGGTCCATCTAATATCTATGCTCTGGTGGAAAGATGGTGTTGGTTATGAAGGTAGCGGCGATATAGGGTTCCGCTTGAATGCCCGGATACCAGGGGCCCAAGCCCCCAATCTGTTAAGGATTGAGAAACACCCTGCTAATCACCGCCGCACATTCCATATGAATTTAGACGGTGATTATATGCGGGAATATCAGTCTGAGCTCGATCAGCTTTTAGCATCATTGACGCAGGGCCTGCCAATACCGCCTGCCTTGGTTGCAAGGGATTGGGAGGGCAACCATTACTCTATGAACAGAACTAACGATATGCTTGATCCTATGTCTGATTCAGATATTCGTATCTTGCTTGAAGAAGTTTTTCAGTTGCTCTGTCCGCTGTTACCCCCGTTAAACTAATCCACCCAACCCTGTCCACCTCGGAGGTGGACAAAAAATCCCGAACAAAATTCTGTCCACCTACTAGGCTGGCAGAGGTGGACAGAAAAGAGAGGAAGAGGTACAATAATAATATGGTGAACATAAGGAAGGATGCTTTAGTTACAGACGAAACTTACCATGTTTTCAATAAAAGCATCGCCGGTTTTAAAATATTTAATAGCGAATCAGATTTTTTCCGCATGCGAGAGACTTTTTGCTACTATCAGCAAGAAAACCGGGAATGCAAGTTCTCTAAATACAGCGCTCTTTTGCGCGATAATCCTAAGGCAAGAATAGATCTGTCTGGGGAGCCAATGCTTGTTAAAATCTTAGCTTATTGCATCATGCCTACCCATATCCATCTGATTCTAAAACAGCTAAAAGAGAGCGGCGTTTCAATTTTTATGAGTAACATTCAGAATAGTTATGCGCGTTATTTCAATACAAAATACAATAGGAAAGGCCCTTTATGGGAGGGGAGATTTAAAAATGTTTTAATTCAAACCGATGAGCAGCTTTTGCATTTGACCAGGTATGTACATTTGAATCCCGTATCTGCTTACTTGGTCAATAATCCGCAGGAGTGGCCTATGTCTTCTTACGGAGAGTATATCGATATTGTCGCTAAAAATGAAAGGATGTGCGATTATGAAGACATTATGAGTATGGATTCAGTTTCATATAGAAATTTTGTCGAAGATAGAATATCATATCAAAGAGAGCTAGAGCGAATAAAAGACTTGCTTTTTGAATAGCCTGACCCTGTCCACCTCGGAGGTGGACAGGAAATCCCGAACAAAATTCTGACCACCTCCGAGGTGGACAGAGGGGGAGGTAAGGAGGTAGGTGGAGAATTTTATTACTGAAATTATCGACAAGGATTTAGAATCTGCTAAGTATTCGCCTCCTGTCCATACCCGTTTTCCGCCTGAGCCCAATGGTTATCTACATATCGGCCATGCCAAATCCATCTGCCTTAATTTCGGGCTGGCCTCCCAGTACAGCGGGCTATGCAATTTAAGGTTTGACGATACCAACCCTTCCAAAGAAGAGCTTGAATATGTAAACTCCATCAAAGAGGACGTCAGATGGCTCGGGTTCGACTGGCAGAATAGAGAGTTTTACGCCTCTGATTATTTCGATAAGTTTTATCAATATGCAGTCCAGTTGATTGAAAAGGGCTATGCCTATGTCTGCGATTTAACCCTGGATGAAATCAGGGAATACCGCGGCACTCTTACCTTACCCGGCAAGGACAGCCCTGACCGCAATAGGCCTATAGAAGAGAACCTGGACCTTTTTAGGCGCATGAAAAATGGAGAGTTCAAGGACGGCTCCCGGACACTGCGGGCAAAAATAGATATGGCCCATCCCAATATCGTGATGCGCGACCCGGTCCTTTACAGGATAAAAAGAGAGCACCACCACAGGACAAAAGACGCCTGGTGCCTATACCCGATGTATGATTTTGCCCACTGCTTGAGCGACTCTATCGAAGGCATAACTCACTCTATCTGCACTCTGGAGTTTGAGAACAACCGCCCTTTGTATGACTGGATACTGGATACGCTCAATCTCTATCATCCTCAGCAGATTGAATTTGCCCGTCTCAATATTTCACACACTATCTTAAGCAAGCGCAAGCTTTTGGATCTTGTAAAATCCAAAACAGTCTCCGGCTGGGACGACCCCCGCATGCCCACCATATCGGGGTTGCGCCGCAGGGGCTATACTTCCTCTTCAATCAGGTCTTTCTGCTCTACAATAGGCGTCTCTAAAGTAAACAGCTTAGTCGATATTGCCTTGCTTGAGAACGCTCTGCGCCAGGAGTTGAACAAAACCGCGCCCCGTCGTATGGCAGTGCTTAAGCCCCTTGAAGTTATAATAGAAAATTACCCCCAGGATAAAATTGAATCCCTTGATGCTGTCAACAACCCCGAAGATCCTTCTACAGGTTCAAGAAAAATAACCTTCTCCCGGCAACTTTACATAGAGCAGGATGATTTTATGGAGAACCCTCCCAAGAATTTCTACCGCCTCTCAATAGGCCGCGAAGTGAGGTTGCGTTACGGCTACTTTATAACCTGTAAAGACATTGTAAAAGATTCCTTCGGTCGCATAACCTCTCTTATCTGTACTTACGACCTTGCAACCCGCGGTGGCGACTCTCCCGACAATAGAAAGGTAAAATCGACTCTGCACTGGGTCTCATCCCAGGGCTCTTTTGATGCTACAGTCAGGCTCTTTGACCATCTCTTCATAAAGCCTAGCCCTGAGGAAGACGATGATTTTAAAATAAATCTCAATCCTTCTTCTCTTGTTGTACTTGAAAACTGCAAACTGGAAGACTCTTTAAAATCCGCTGTACTAAATGAGCGCTATCAGTTTGAAAGAAAAGGCTATTTTATTTTAGACAAAGGCTCAGCTTTAGACAATCCTGTCTTTAACCTGATCGTTTCTTTGCGGGATTCCTGGGCCAAGCAGCAGAAGTGACCGTTTTTCCCCTTGCCCCTGCTTTTCTCTTCGTATCTATTTATGTTTTGTAATTTGGTTATTGGTGCTTGGCCATTGTTTGGTCATTGGTGCTTGGAATTTGGAATTTAGTGTCTTATCTGTATCCCTGCAGTGCCTTTATAAAATCCGGATGGGCATTCTCAAAACCAAGCTCCAGCGCTTTTTGCAGATACTCTTTTGCCAGGCTGTACCTTTTGCGCACAAAAGACGTTACTGCCAGATTATAATATGCGCTGGCATCGTTCGGGTTTATCTCAATAGCTTTTTTGTACAGTTGCACTGCCTCTGCCAAATCTCCGGTTGCGCTGTAAAGGTTGCCCAGGTTGGCATATGCCGCCCCGTAATTGGGCTTAAGGCTTATTGCTTTCTCAAAGCTTGCTATCGCGTTCTCTACTTCGCCCCTTGAAATATAGAAAAACCCTAAGTTGTTATGCGCCTCTGCGTTTTTATCGTCTAGTTCAATGGTCTTTAAAGAGTAGCTGTAGGCTCTCTCGATATCGCCGGCTTCCCTGTATTCACAGGCCAGGTTCATATGCCCGTATACGCTCTTTGGATTATGCTTTATCATGTGCTCATAAAATATTACCGGGTTTTTCCAGAGCTCATTCTGCCTGTATGTCAGAGAACAGAACAGCGCCGCCGTAAATATAAATACCATACAGCCTGTTATTTTAGCCTCCTGCTTTTTAAGCACTCTCTCAAGCGCCTTAAATGTTAAAACTACTCCCGCCATCAGGAGCCCCGCCAAAGACATATCCAGATAATGCTCTGTCATGTAAAAGGGCAGGGGGTAGAAGATGTTCGATACCGGCACTAACCAGATAAAAAACCACAATAGCCCATAGCTCACCCTGGGCTCTCTATTACGCTCTCTTAAGGCATAATATATCAGCCCCGCTGATAATAATAATCCCAGAATAACCCTGTAATCTAACCAGGAGAATAGCCCCTTCCC
>JAQUNS010000059.1 GCA_028717465.1 Candidatus Omnitrophota bacterium | reverse complement strand
AAACTTTGACCGGGCACTACATTCTGCTTAAATCATCGTAAGTGAAAAATACGATTCCATCCGGGCTCAAGCTCTCAAGCAGGCTAAGTTGCTGGGCAAACAGATGGGGCTGGTCTTTCATCAGAAAAACGCCCACTCCGGCTAAAACCTTGCCTTTGCCCCGGTGAGAGAGGGCGGATTTTGTTATATTTTTAACCTGGCCTAAATCTTTTGTATAATTCATCAAAATTACATCATCGACTATGCCCTCTTCCAGCCAGAGCGGCCAATCCTGAAAAGATGCCGAATAAGCAGTAAAAGGAGCCGGGATTGCGGCAGCAGATACCAGCAACCCCGGCGATTTAGCTTTTAAATGCTTTGATATCTTTCTGACTAAATTGGTGACCTGATCTCTTCTCCAGTTGTCCCAGAGAAAAAATCCGTCTTTGGTTCCGGCTAGCGCAAAAGGGTCTAAACCGGTCTTCTCTTTAAAAGACTTGACACTATTCTCCCCGTAACCGTATATCAAACCGTAATTCATAAATTTAGATGAGGGGCTGTATGGAACCGGATAGGGATAACGGATATAGTCAAGATGGATGCCGTTTAAGCCGGGATAACGAGTAATTATTTCTTCTAAAATTGAAACTGTAAAATCTACTACCCTACTATCTCCGGGTTCTAGAAAAATCTGATTGTCCCTTAAATAATATTTATCGCTGTCATCTCTGCTTTCAGTCCTTATTGAAACTCTTGAATACTGATCCCTGGTAAGGACAGACTCTCCGTGCTTTTTTACAATATCTGCATCTTTATTCTGGCTCAAGCTTAATATGTTAGCCCAGGCAAAAACTTTGATCTTGCGCTTGGCAGATTCTTTCAGCAGATATTCTATTGTATCTGTGCCGGACGACTTAAACATATCCTGATATCTTGTATTATCGGTGATTTTGGAATCGTAATAAGCCTGGCCGGCGCGGTAGATTTGAATATAGATTTCGTTTATATCAAGCCTAGCGCAAGTATCGAGGAGCCTGTCTATAGCCGCAGTAGAATAAAGAACTCTATGCTCAGAAAAACAGGTAACCCAAACACCCCTGCTTTTAATTTTAGGCTCACAAGGCGGTGTTTGACTATTCCCGCATTTTACTGCCAGAATAAAAAATAGAGCGACTACTAAAAACAGCCTGCCTGACTTGAAAATAGAAGCCTTGTTCATAACTCTGATGCCTAGAAGCGGATTACTCAACCGGTATAAGAATAATCGAACCTTCCCTTAGGTTGTTAGGATCTTTGATCGTATCTTTGTTCAGCTCGTATATATATTTCCAGCGATGGCCGCCGCCGTATTCTTTTTCTGCTATCTTCCACAGAGAATCGCCTTTTTTAATAGTATATTTTTTGGTAGAGACCTTGGGCTTTGATTCAACATGCTCTTCTTCTTCGATTAAATATTTGTTCTCGCCTATCTTTTCGGCCTGATCTTTTTTGTCCGGATAGGGCATCATAATCTCATCGACTTCAGCTACCATAAACTGGGCATTTCTGTCTTTCTGCATGCCGGCTAAATCGGTAACCGGAGCTACGGCATCAAGTTTTCCTCTGCTGACAATAATAATTCTGCTTTCAGGAAGCCCTTTTTCAATAAGAAATTTCTTTACAGACTCTGCCCTGTTTTTGCCCAGCTTTAAATTATAGGCTTCCGGACCTCTTATATCGCAATTACCGGTAATAAGGATGCTGGAATCAGGGTTTCTCTTTAAAGCTCTTAGAGCATCATCTAATATGGGTAAATGATCGCTTCTTAAATCAGATTTATCATAATCAAAATATATCTTAACATTCCTGATTATCTTTTTTATCAGCAAAGACGGCCTCATCTCTTGGGGCTGCGGAGGAGGCAGCTCATCCTCTTTGTAATCGAATATCAATTTATAAAGATAGACATAGCCGCGGTTACCCCAGATATCCGTAGTGCCGGACTTTTCAGGCCACCACCAGTATCCCCCGCGCTCGGCATCCTGGACAGGATTAGGGGTAGCATCTGTAGGCCACCATTGAAAATTCTCCTGCATCTTTTGAATCTGAGCCTCTTTTCTGTCATGCTTGTCTTTCTGCCAGGCTCCAAAATCAAACCCATAAACATACCTGATAAAAAATACAGACAGCAATAGAACTAGCAACTTGCTTTTCATAGAGACACCTCTCTTGTTTAGGTTATCTACTGAGGTTTTTAATTTTACCGATTAGATGCAGTAATTTTTACTAATCTAAAGACGTCTTATGCCTGCAATAAAAATACATCAAATAGACATCAAAATCTACTAAATAATTCAATAAAACATTAAGGCTGTTTATGCGCAGGCATTGATTGCAGAGATAGATTGGAGGTTATAGAAGAATATTTATAATGGAGGTGGCGGGAATCGAACCCGCGTCCCCAAAAAGCGCACCCTGAGCTTCTACATGCTTAGCCTTTTATTTAGTATTCACCGGTTTAACTCCAAAAGGCAGGATTTAGGCCGGCTATTCTGCTAAATCTTACTTCCTTATCCGCAGACACAACAAGGAAGGCAGCCTGCTATCCGAGCCTCAGTTAAAGTCACAGGCAGACTCTAAAAGAGGCCTCCCTCTTAACAGAGAGAGAATGAGACGCAACCAGCGTCGCTTATTTGTATTGCCAGGTTTTTCCCCGATTTCTCGGGCCCTTTAAAGGGACGAGGCCTCCTGACACCCTCGGCATGCCGCATCAAAGCCTACTTAATGGATCGAGTCCATTCACCCCCATTTTTTAAAAGAACAGGCTATTTAAATCACAATAACCAAATTACAAACAAATTCCAAACCCAAAATTCCAATAATCAAAAAGCATCAACCATTAAACAATTACCTGTCGCTTGCTGTCTGTATGTTATAATTTCAAAGAAAACTATTTTCCGAAGTTACCTTTTACTATTTACTATTCACTGTTTACTGTTCACTATATTATATAGCACCTTATCCGCGCTTTTTCAACTCTTTAGCTATTTCGCTGTCTATGGCTTTCTTTTTCAGGTCTTCTCTCTTATCATATTGCTTTTTACCCTTTGCCAGGGCAATTTCAATCTTCACAAGCCTGTTATCTTTAAAATAAACCTTTAAGGGCACAATAGTAAAACCTTTTCTTTGAGTGTCATTGGCCAGGCGCCTGATTTCTTTTTTGCGCAAAAGCAGCTTTCTGGTTCTTTTAGGCTCGACAGATGAAGAGGAAAATTTATAAGGATTGATATGGAAATTATAAAGGAATACTTCGCCGTTCTCCACCCTGGCAAAACTGTCCGAGAGATTGGCCTTGCCTTCCCTTAATGATTTTACCTCCGGTCCAAGCAAAGCTATGCCGCATTCAATAGTATAGTCTATTTGAAAATCCCGGTAGGCTTTCCTGTTTGTTATAAGGATTTTATCTTTCACGATAACCGGCCTTGGGCAAAATAATCCAAGAGACAGTCCCTGTCAATACCAAGCTGTTCTTTTACCTCTTCGACACCCGAAAAATGCCTCTCCTCTCTTAAAAACTGATGCAGGTAAAAACCTATTTTTTTACCGTATAAGTACCCGCTAAAATTAGGAATATAGGCCTCATAACGCAAGAATTTACCCCCGAATGTAGGGGCGGTACCGACATATAACACGGCAGGCATTCTGCTGGATTTAATCTCGGCTTTACCTATATAAACTCCTTTTTTTAATGTAAAAACGTAATCAGATACCAGGTTGGCGGTCGGGAAACCGATTGTTCTTCCTCTACCCTCTCCGGGCACAACGCTGCCGTTAAAATGAGCGGGCCTGCCCAGCATATTATTGGCATTGTCTATGTCGCCGTCCGAGAGAGCCTTTCTTATCCTGGAACTGCTTATCTTTTCGCCTTTGTAATCAAAAAAAGGCACAATCTCCAGATTGAAAGAATGGCTCTGGGAGAGATTTCTGAGCAAATCTATGTCTCCTTTTTTATCTTTCCCGAACTTGAAATCTTCACCTGCCAGAATAATACCGGGATGAAACCTCTCCCAGATATACTTATTGAAAAAATCTATAGCGCCGTAAAGAAGCAACTCCATGTCTACATTCAAAACCATACAGTAGTCAATGCCTGTCTTGCTAAGCAGTTTGAGCTTTTCATCTAAAGGTGTTATTACCGTAAATTTATCCGAAGGAAAAAGTATTTCTTCCGGATCAGGAGCAAGGGTTAGGACAATGCTTTTTGAGGAACTATCTTTAGCCAGGCGCACCAATTTATCCAGCATCATAATATGGCCCTTATGAACGCCGTCGAAGACACCAACGGTCAAAACAGCATTGCGGAAAGCCTGTTTAGAGATATCAGATTCTTTTAAGAGTATCATTTCAGAATAATGCTTCTGGCAACTTCTATAGGAATTATAAAACTTTCTGCTTTAAGATCATTTAATATGCTATCGATAGTATAAGATTTGTCCAGGCTGAAAATGCCTATGGCTGTTCTCTTCATTTCAGAGAGATGGGCCGGATATCCAAGCTTTAGGCCCATGTCAACACAGAGCTGCCTTATATACAAACCTCTTGAGCATTTTATCTTAAAAGTAATGTGAGGCAAGTTTATAGACTCTATATCCAGGCTGTGTATTTTCACCCGCCGGGCATCTCTGGGAACTACTACTCCGGACCGGGCAAACTTATACAGCCTTTTACCTTTATATTTAAGGGCGGAATACATGGGCGGAACCTGCTCGGTTTCACCGCGAAACAAATCTACCGCCTCTTTGATCTGCTGTTCTGTAATATTGTTATAAGCACAATCAGGTGCCCGCTCGATTATCTCGCCGGCTAAATCTCCTGTATCAGTGGCAAAGCCGATAGTCATCTGGGCAATATACTCTTTGTCCAGGCCGACTATGCTCTGGCATAGCTTCGTAGCCCTGCCCAGCATCAATATCAAAAGGCCTGTCGCAAGAGGGTCCAGAGTGCCGCCGTGGCCTACTTTGTTTATGCCAAAACGCTCTCTGATGAAATTTACGGCATCATGAGATGTGATACCGGCAGGCTTATTGACAAGTAAAATTCCGTCCAGCATAACAGTTAATCCTTGTTCAGGTTTTTTTTGATTTCGGCCAATACTTTTATTTTTACAGCATCAAGAGAGCCTTTGATTTTGCAGCCGGAGGCCATCTTGTGCCCTCCGCCCCCAAAAACAGAAGCTATTTTATCGACATCTATATTTTTGTCTTTAGAGCGAAACCCGACCTTTATGATTCCGCCGGCCTGCTCCTGAAAGACAACTGCAACCTTTACGTTCTGAACCGTTTTAAGCATATCTATAAAACCTTCCAGCTCATCCTCAGTCGCACCTGCCCTATTTAGGTCATCCGGCCTGATTTGGCTCCATATTATGCCATCTTCT
>JAQUNS010000058.1 GCA_028717465.1 Candidatus Omnitrophota bacterium | reverse complement strand
AAGAAGTAGGCTTAAGCTGTATCGCCGTGACCGACCATGATTCAGTAGACGGCATCGAAGAAGCTGCTGCAGAAGCAGAGAGGCTTGAGATTGAGATGATACCGGGCGTTGAATTGAGCGTAGACTATAAAGGCAGGGAGATTCATGTCTTGGGTTATTTTGTAGATCATAAAGACAGCTGGTTTCTGGGTGTGCTCACAGAGCTTAGAGAGTCCAGGAAGAGAAGGTTCTTGGAGATAGTCGACAGGCTGAAAGAGCACGATGTTATTTTAGATGAAGTTAAGATAGTGAAAGAGAATGAAAACTCTGCCCTGGGCAGGCTTCATATAGCTAAAGAGATTCACAGAGAAGGCTATACCGGCTCTATTAAAGAGGCGTTTGTAAAATACATAGGCGAAGGCAAGCCTTGCTACGTCAAGAAAGATTACTTTGCGCCCGGCGATGCCGTCTCTCTTATAAAAAAAATAGGCGGGATCGCTGTTTTGGCCCATCCCCATCTTTTAGGAGATGACTCCATAGTCTCTGATTTAATAAAAGAAGGCATAGAAGGCATCGAGGCTTACCATTTTGAGCATCCTAAATCCGTTGAAGAAAAATATTTTGCTATGGCTCTTGAGAACGGGCTTTTGGTAACAGGCGGGTCTGACTGTCACGGCAAAGGCAAGGGCGAATTGCTGTTGGGCAGGAAAAGAATACCTTACGATTTGGTTCAGAGCCTAAAAGATTACAAAGATGCCAGAGAGTCTTGATTTAAAATTTATGTCAGAATGCCTTAACCTTGCCCGCAAGGCAGAGGGTAAGACGCTGCCCAATCCTATGGTAGGATCTGTTTTGGTTAAAAATAATAAGATTATATCCCGGGGTTACCACAAAAAATCAGGCTCACCCCATGCCGAAGCCGAAGCGATAAATAATGCCGGCCGGAACGCCAAAGGTGCGATTCTTTACGTGAATTTAGAGCCTTGTTCAAGTTACGGCAAGACGCCTCCTTGTGTTGATGCAATAATAAGATCCGGAATCAAAAAAGTCGTCGTTGCCGTTAAAGACCCCAATCCCAAACATAACGGCAGGGGTTTAAAAATTTTAAGCAGGCACGGCATAGAAGTTAAGTGCGGAGTTATGAAAGAACAGGCTTGCGAACTTAATAAAGTTTTTTTAAAAAATGTAACAGAAAAAATGCCCTATGTTACTTTGAAGGTTGCTTGCTCGCTGGACGGCAGGTTAGCGGATTTTGGCGGGGAGTCTAAATGGATAACAGATCACGATGCCAGAATGTTTTCACATAGCCGGATAAGGTCAAATACAGATGCTATTCTAGTCGGGATAAATACTGTTTTAAAAGATGATCCCTTGCTTTCGGTAAGATATGGCCGGCTTAAAACATCAAACCCAATTAAGGTTGTCCTGGATTCTTCGCTCAAGGTATCGTTAAACTCCGGTATTCTCAAAGGTCCCGGCAGGACAATAATAGTTAGTTCAGAAAAATGCTCTAACCGGGCTAAGGCCAAAACTCTTGCAAATAAAGGAGTCAAGATAATCGCTTTACCGTCTAAAAGCGGTTTTTTTAACATCAAAGATCTGCTCAAAATACTATACAGCCAAGGCATATACCGTTTGCTGGTAGAAGGCGGAGGCTCTGTTATAAGCAGTTTTATAGATGCTAAAGCCGCTGATTATATTTATATTTTTACAGCTAATATGATTTTAGGCGGGGATTATCTTGTGTATAATGGTAGAGGATTCAGGCTGAGCAAGCCTGTTAAAGTAATTAATAGAGAGGTTAAAATATTCAAAAACTCGGTATTGATATCAGGTGATTTAAGTTATGTTTAGCGGGATAATAGAAGAGGTCGGTACAGTCAAGAGTATATCCAAAAAACAGGGCTGTTATAGTATTGCTGTTGGTTCATCTAAAATAACAGGCTCTTCCAATAAAGGAGACAGCATTGCAGTAGACGGAGTATGCCTTACTTTAACAGGCAAAGATAAAAACTGCCTGGAATTCGATATAATGCAGGAAACTTTTAACAGCACCAAGTTGAAATTCTCCAGGATCCGGGATAAGGTTAATTTGGAAAGCGCTTTAAAAATGTCATCGCTGTTGTCCGGGCATATTATCAGCGGCCATATAGACTCTGTTTTAAAAGTATTGAGAATAGATAATAGCATGAATAATTTTAAAGTTTACCTTGAACTTCCCAAAAAGTTTCAAAATTTAATAGTAAGCAAAGGTTCCGTTGCTTTGGACGGAGTCAGCCTTACAGTTCAGGACATTAGGAGGGATTCTTTCGCGGTAGCAATAATCCCTTATACAAAACAATGGACAAATTTAGGCAGTTTAAGGGCGGGCTCAAAGGTTAACGTTGAATTTGACATTATTGCCAAATACCTAGATAGGATGCGATCCATAGCTTTTAGCTGATGTGAAGTTTTGCGCATTATCAAGGCTTTGCAGAAAAGCGGTTTTTTGAAAACAGTTTAGCGGTGGATTTTGTTTTTAATTTTATTCCGGGGCGTAGCTCAGCTTGGCTTAGAGCGTTCGGTTCGGGACCGAAAGGCCGCTGGTTCAA
The DNA here is from genome assembly GCA_028717465.1 of Candidatus Omnitrophota bacterium. Taxonomy (GTDB): domain Bacteria; phylum Omnitrophota; class Gorgyraeia; order Kaelpiales; family Kaelpiaceae; genus Kaelpia. The sequence goes on along the minus strand of JAQUNS010000058.1, from coordinate 2,876 downwards.
ATCCAGTCGCCCCGATTCTTAAATGTTTGATTTATAATAAGTTATGGTAAAACGGGTCAGAGTCTATTATTCGGGCAGGGTTCAGGGTGTAGGTTTCAGGTTTACAGCAGAGCGGATTGCTCTTGAGATGGGCAATATCTTTGGCTGGGTCAAGAATCTGCAGGACGGCAGGGTCGAAGTTGTAGCTGAAGCTGAGGAAGAGAAGCTTAAAATGTTTCTGCACAACATAAGAGAAGGGCTGATGAAGAGGTACATCAAAAGAGAAGATATTATCTGGGATTCTCCGGCAGGAAAGATGGACGATTTCGTTATCAAATTTTATTAGCCGCGGTATATCATGACCAGAAATGATATAGATAAAATAAAAAAAGAGCTGGATGATCTAAGAAACCGGATCAGGTACCATGATTTTAAATATTATGTTCAAAATGCGCCTGAAATATCAGACCATAGTTACGATGTTTTATACAGAAAGCTTAAAGATTTAGAGGATAAATTTCCTGAACTTAGATCTCCGGACTCTCCTACCCAGAGGATAACCGTCCAGCCCCTTAATGGTTTTAAAACAATTGAACACAAGATAGCTATGCTCAGCATGGACAATACCTACTCTGAAGATGAGTTGAGGGATTTTGACAAAAGAGTTAAAAAGAATATCGAAGACAGCAATGTTGAATATGTGGTGGAATTGAAGATAGACGGCGTAAGCGTCTCTATCCGTTATGAAAACGGTGTTTTAAAGTCAGGCGCTACCAGGGGAGACGGCTACAGGGGTGAGGATGTCAGTCAGAATCTTAAGACCATAAAGAGCGTCCCTTTAAGGCTTATTCCCCAAAACTCCGAAGCAGTGCCATCTGTGCTTGAGGTAAGAGGCGAAGTCTATATGCCAAAAGACAAATTTATGCAAATAAATAAGCTCAGAGAACAGCAGAATGAAAATCTGTTTGCCAATCCCAGAAATGCTGCTGCCGGATCTCTTAAATTGCTGGACTCTTCTTTGGTTGCTCAAAGAGGTTTAGACATATTTATATGGGGTATCGGAGAGTATCGCGGCGTGCAACTTGATAAACATAGCCGGTCTTTAGAATATTTTCAAAAGCTGGGATTTAGAGTAAACCCTCATTTTCACATCTGTGCTAATATAGATGAGGTTATTCAGTGCTGCCAGAAATGGGCGCAGAAAAAAAACAGCTTGGGCTATGACATAGACGGCATGGTAGTAAAAGTAAACAGCTTTAAAATGCAGCACAAACTGGGCTCAACATCCAAAGCTCCGCGCTGGCTGATAGCCTACAAGTTCCCCTCCCAGAGAGCCCAGACTATCTTAAAAGATATAAAAGTTCAGGTCGGCAGATTCGGGACATTGACTCCGGTTGCAATAGTAGAGCCTGTCAATATATCCGGTACTGTTGTTACAAAAGCCAGTTTGCATAACCAGGACCAGATTGAGAGGCTCGGCGTCAAAGTCTATGATCATGTTTTAATCGAAAAAGCCGGCGAGATTATACCCCAGGTTGTCGGCGTGCTTAAAGAGATGCGTACCGGTAAAGAGAAGAATTTCAGTATGCCTAAGAGCTGCCCTGTTTGCAAAGGTAAAGTTAAGCGCCTCCCAGAGGAAGTCGCCCTCCGCTGCCTGAACAAGTTCTGTCCTGCCCAGATTAAAAATTCTATCAAACTATTTGTATCGCGCGATGCTATGGATATCGAAGGCTTAGGCGATGCCCTGATAGGCCAGCTTCTGGAAAAAAAGGTCATAAGAGATTATGCCGATATATATTATTTAAAGCATGAGGACCTCTCTTCTTTAGAGAGGATGGGTGATAAGTCGGCTCAAAATGTGCTCTCTTCTATTCAAGCCGGTAAAGAGAGGCCCTTAGCAAGGCTGATTTACGCTTTAGGTATAAGGCATGTCGGGGTGCATGTTGCCGAAATATTAGCTGATAGGTTTAACTCATTAGAGGAGCTTATCGAATCGGGCCTTAGCAGTCTTTCAGATGTCGAGGGTATAGGGCCTATAATAGCAGGCAGTATTGTTGAATTTTTCAGCATCGCATCCAACAGAAAAGCAATCCAAAAACTTAAAGATGCCGGGGTTAATATTTTTCAAAAAAAATCTTTAACATCAAGCTATCTTTCAGGCAGGATTTTTGTAATAACAGGAACTTTAAAAAATTACAGCAGAAAAGAAATACAAGATGCGGTAAAATTAAACTCAGGCAGAGTAATCTCTGCGGTGAGTTCCAAGGTGGATTTTTTGTTGTCGGGTGAAAACCCCGGCTCTAAATATGATAAGGCAAAAAAACTGGGCATTAAGATAATAAACGAAAATGATTTTAACAGAATGATAAACAAGAGAGGTTAATATGAAAAGAATATTTGCCTATATCTGCTGTGCTTTTTTAATGCTGGAGTTGTCAGGTTGTGCCGGTTTAAGCAAGAAATTTGTGCGCAAAAAGAAACAGGAGGAGAAGCCGCCTGTAATACTGGCCTTAGAAGAGGATAAAGATATAGCAGATTATCATGAGCTTTACAAAAAACATTTTATGCTCTGGCAGTACTGGCACGATGAGCTTATTTCTGCCTTAAAACAGAACTACAAGAAACAAAAAGAGTGTGCGGCCTACACTTATGAGCACTTGAACCATCTTAGAAAATATGTTTTTGAAGATAGAAGAGCTTCACTCGATTCTTATATCAGCCAAATGGAACAGATAACAGCCAAGATAAATGACAGAAGGATATCTGATACTACAAAGATAAGGATTGCCGGGGATCTTGAGAAGCTCAAAAGGCTGATAGATAAAGAATACAGATATCCACAGATTAAAGACTACATCGTAGTCCCGAAAGCCGGCAATTAATGGCATCTCTTTATG
>JAQUNS010000057.1 GCA_028717465.1 Candidatus Omnitrophota bacterium | reverse complement strand
GCGTAGAGTTGCTTGTCCGGGCAGCGGTTCTGGTGCTTAAAAATAACTCTAGGGCGAAATTTTTATTTGTCGGAGGAGGCAGGGAGCTGTCTAGCGTTAAAAGGCTCGCCGCCGGATTAAGAGTTAAAGAGAGCTGCGTATTTACAGGGCCGCTGCCGCATGAACAGGCAAAAGTTTATTTAAACAAAGCCGGCATAGGAGTAATACCGCGCCCAGACTATCCGGTTAACAGGATTATTACTACGCTGAAACTATACGAATACTGGGCTTCCGGCACCGCAGTGGTTTCTTCCCGCTTAGAAGGTATAACTGAAATTGCCCAAGACCGTGAAGATGTTTTATTTTTTAATCCCGGTGTCGCGGAAGACTTGGCTGAGAAAATAGAGTTGCTTATCAAAGATACTGCTCTTAAGATTAAATTAATTGAGAATGGGTTAAAGAAAGCCGTAGAATTTAATTGGGCAGAAGCTGCCTCTAAGATAACAGGCCATGCTTTGAACACGGTTAAAAAAAGTCCGGATTTTATTAACCGGAATCTCAGCAAATAAGATGAGTAAGTTATCCGACATCAACATACAGAGCTTAAAGATTTTTTTAAAGCCTTATCTGGTTTTATTTGTTATAGGATTTTTAGTTTATTTTAACAGTCTCAATAATGATTTTGTCTTTGATGATAACCATGTAGTAAAAGACAATGTTTTTATAAGAAGCTTGGAATATGCCCCGTTTTATTTAAAAGGCTATATATCTTCTGTCATATCGAAAGCCTCTCTTTTTAGGCCTGCCTTGATGTTGACTTTCAATTTTAATTATCTTATATCTTATGACAACATTGCGGGTTTTCGTATTTTTAATATACTGCTGCACATATTTAATGTATGGATTTTTTATAAGCTGCTGGAACTCCTTTTTTCTTTAAAGGCTAAGCGCCTGAAGTTTTTCGCGGCCCTGATATTTTTGGTGCACCCCATAAACGTGGAAGCCGTAAGTTATCTGAGCAGCCGGTCCGATTTGCTGGTAACTACTTTTTTACTGCTTGCTTTTTACAGCTGTGTTCTATGGGATAAAACAGGGGATGCAAAATATATCTTTTACTCCTGGCTTAGCTCTATCCTGGCTTTTTTAACCAAAGAGACTGCCGTTGCCATACCTGTGTTATTTGCGCTCTATTTTTGGCACCGATACGGACTAAGGGGGCTAAAAGACAAAATTAAGTTTTACCTGCCTTATGCGGTTATCACGCTATTGTATTTATCTTTACGCAGTATCTTGGTTCAAACCTCTGTAACAGCGGGGCCATTAAAAGACTACTGGTTAAATGTTCTTACTCAGGCTAGGGTTAGTTTTTTCTATCTCAGGCTGTTTATCTTTCCTCACCCGCTTTCAATAGAGCACCAGAGATTGATAGCAGAAAATGTTTATGATATTTCAGGGTTATTTTTCCTGGCGGTTATTATATTAATGTGGATTTTCTTGATATTTTATAGAAAGAGATTTTTTGTTTTTAAAATGGCAGCTGCCTGGTATCTGTGTTTTCTTTTGCCTAAGTTTCTGGTGCGGCTTAATTTTCCTGCTATGGAGCACCATTTTTATCCTGCCGGAATCGGAATCTATATTCTAGCCATGCTTTTTTTAGAAACAGTACAGAGAAAAATTTTTTTTAGGAAATTTATTTTATCTCTAATTATTACTGTGTTTAGTTTGCTCAGCTTCAAAAGGAATTTCGACTGGCGCGACCAGGTTACTATCTGGCAGTCGGTTTTAAAGCAGAACCCTGATTCTGCCTATGCTATAAGAGGCGCAGCGTTTGGCTATCAAAACAGGTTCCAATACGACCAGGCTATTATTTTTGCCCAGCAAGCCCTGGAAGCTTACCCGGATGAGAGGCATGCTTTGGATTTATTAATTGTAATGGCAGAATATTATCGCAGCAGGCAGGAATTTGAGCAGGCAGAACGATTGTTATTGCAGGCATTGGATATGCCCGGGCGCACTTCTAATGTTTATTGTACTTTAGGGCTTATCTATTTCGACCAAAAAGACTGGCCCAAGGCAGAGTATTACTGGAGAAAGGAGATTCAAACCTCTCCTTATTCAGAAAAAGCGTATTATAATTTGGGGCTTCTGTTTTTTTCTAAAGAAGATTATGGAGAGGCTCAAAATTATTTTAAGAAGTTTGTGAAGCTCAATCCTGCCGCCGGGGAAGGCCATTACTATTTAGGGGTTATTGCCGAGAAAGAATCGGATATTAATTCGGCCCTAGGTTTTTACCGTAAGGCGGTTAAGTTTTCATCGGAACATCTTTTTGCGCATTATAATTTAGGTACGCTTTATGCCCGCAGAGACGATAGGCGGGCGGTGCAGCACCTTAAAAAGGCTCTTAAAATAGACTCTAACTATGGCCCGGCTTATTATAACCTAGGGTTGTTTTACTTAAGCAATGGAAATCTTAAAAAAGCGCATCAGTTTATTCAGAGAGCTAAATATCTCGGCTATGATGTTCCTTATCAGGTCCAAAAAATTTTTGGCCAATAGTCAGATAATCTCCCAAAGAGCCGGACATATAAAATCTAATTTAACTGTAATATTGTCAGTTGCAGGAGGTTAAAACTTAAGATAATATAGTCAAATGATGTCCAAAGAAAGCTTCTCGTTTACCCTGGTTGAGCTTGTGATGCTTATAGCAATTCTGGGGTTCATGATTCTGATAGCGGTTCCCAATATAAACTCTTATTATGATGTTAAGCTGATATCCTGTGCTCAGAAGATCAGCGCGGATATAAGATATACCCAGTATCTTTCTATCGCAGAGCATAAAAGCTACGGAGTGCAGTTTAACGCGGCAGACAATTATTACATGGTCTATGAGCCTGCGACAGGTTCCGTTGCCAAGGATCCTTACAGCAGGGCAAATATGGAGCTTGATTTAGACAGCACCCAAGAGTATAAGGGCGTCTCTATAAGTTCGGTCAATATAGAATCTGCTAATGAAATAAGGTTCTCTTCTTTAGGCGAACCGCTTAACTCTTCAGGCGATAGCCTATCTGCAACAGGTACTATAACAGTATCTTTTAAAAGCAGGTCTAAAACAATAGCGGTATATCCTGTTACGGGCTGGGTGGAGGTTCAGTGAAAGGTTTGACCCTTGTTGAGATTATAATATCGATAGTAGTCTTTGCAATCATTATAGTTCCTCTGGTAAATATATTTTCCACAGTCTCAAAGGATACCGATAGCGGTATATATATAAACAGGGCATCGACTATGGCAGCCTCTTATATGGAGCTGATACTAAGCAGGTCTTTTGACGAAGAGGCCGCAGGTCCTTTTACGGATCCGGCTGCGCTGGGACCGGATACAGGCGAGAGCTCGGTATCCGATTATGACGATGTAGATGATTTTAACGGCCATTCTTTTACCGATTCTGACTATCCCAGCCTTACTGCCAATGTGGCCGTGTATTATGTGCAGAACCCTGATACAGCGGGCAGCTGGGACAGCCCTTCAGCGGCAGCTACTAATTATAAAAGGATAGATATAACGGTAAACCATCCTCAACTGGGTACAGTTTCGGTTGCAGGCGGAGTCAGTTATGCTGGCCACAATACGAAGTAGAAAGGCATTTACTTTAATAGAGGTTATAATGGTGATTATCTTAGTCGGAGTATTTTCTTACGGGGTATCGATATATGTAATGAGAGTTATTGACTCCTGGAAATTTTTGACCCAGAGGTATCAACTGGAACAGGACGGTAAACTGGCGCTTGATTTTATTGTGCGGGACCTTAGGGTGATTGATATAGACTTTTTAGCCAATCCCGATATAAGTACAGCCGGCAGTTCTTCTATAGTATTCAGCAATACCGATTCAGACAGCATAGCCTATACTTATAGCGGCGGAATTATCTATAAAAACGGCCAGCCTTTGATTAAAAATATTTCCTCCTTTACAATCCAGTATTACGACAAAAGCAACGCCGAGATTGTTCCGGCTGTTGAGTTTTTGTCCTCTGCCCAGATCGAGCAGGCATGGTATCTTTATGCCAGGTTCACTGCAGCCAGGGGCGACCAAGAGGCAGTCTATAGTTCTTATGTATTTCCAAGAAATTTTTTATCCAGATGAGTATGCAATTTAAAAAAGACGGCATTGCTCTTTTAGCGGTTATCTTTATAATGATTATTTTTTCTATTTTCGGAATGATGCTGGCTTCGATATTTGCCAACAGAACCGAGATTGCAAAAGGGTTTTACCGGATAACCCAGACTACTTTTATAAATGATATGGGCGTTGAAAGAGCCAAGCAGAAACTCTACGAAGACTGGAGCTTCAGGACCGCCGGCCTGCAGGAGCAGGTTAATATAGCCGGCCTTGGCGGGGTATATACCATTGTTATTACAGGAGCTGCCGGCAGTTCGGTTGAGATATACGTAGAGAGCGAAGTTTCGGATTAAGATGAAGATATCGCTGATAATACCTGTTTATAACGAAGAGGAAAACCTGGCCTCGCTTTACAGCGAGATTAAAGCAGTGCTGGATAATAACGGCTATGACTACGAAATTATTTTTATAGACGACGGTTCAACCGATAACAGTTGCGGTATTTTGAAAAACCTTAAGTTAAAAGACCAGTTTTTGAGAATAATATCTTTTAAAAAAAACTACGGCCAATCCGCAGCTTTAAAGGCCGGCTTTGAAAAGGCAGAAGGGGATATTTTTTTAACCATGGATTCAGATTTGCAAAACGATCCCGCCGATATACCGAAACTCCTTGATTTTATCGGCCGGGGCTATGACGTGGTTTCAGGTTGGCGCAGAAACAGGATTGACTCTTTAAATAAAAAGATCTGTTCTAAGATTGCCAACCGGGTAAGAGACTGGATAATAAAAGACGGCATAAAGGATACCGGATGCATGCTAAAAGCTTACAGAAGAAGTGCTGTCAAAAACATAGAGATATTTAAAGGGTTTCACAGGTTTCTGCCCAGCCTTATGAAGATACGCGGTTTTAAAATAATCGAAATAGAAGTAAATCACAGAATGAGGAAATTCGGCCAGAGCAATTACGGTATCATCAACAGGGTATTTAAATCATTTTTAGATACTTTCATAGTTCTGTGGATGAAAAATAATTACATAAGTCCGGATATTAAGGAGGAGTTATGAATGCCAAGGTTTGGCTTATCATAGGTTTTCTGGGCCAGGCGATGTTTTTTATGAGGTTTTTAATCCAATGGCTGGTTTCTGAAAAACATAAGAAGAGCATAATACCGATGCCGTTCTGGTATTTTAGCATTCTGGGCGCAGTACTGCTTTTAGGCTATGCCGTATATAGAAGAGACCCTGTTTTTATACTGGGCCAATCTACGGGTTTAATAATATATTTGAGGAATATCCATTTAATTCGCAGAGGCGAACTGAGTTAATCTTGTGAGATTTATCATTCTGGTTTTAATATCTTTTTCGGTAATTTTTATTTATCTGGGCCAGCTCTCTTTGATAGAC
>JAQUNS010000056.1 GCA_028717465.1 Candidatus Omnitrophota bacterium | reverse complement strand
TGGCAATAGCTTTGTATTTCTTATGGCCGGTGTGGCAACAGACTATACCGAAATAGGCCTTATCTGGCATAATGTCGGCAGGCGGGCAGCTATTTGGCTGCCTATTGTTGCGGTGCCCCAGATTGTAATATTGGGCATAATAGGGAATATTATTTTTTAAAAATAAAAAGTTGCAATTTAAATATTAAGGTATTATCATGTTTTAGTTTGGTTTTTAAAGTAGCAGCATTATTTAAGTTAAATTTTGATCGAAATAAAAAAGGAGGTTTTATGGCAACTAAACTTATCAGAAGGATTAAAGATACAACTAGGCCCAGAAATTCCAAGATTGCAAGCAGTTCCGATTCCAGCGACAGGATTCAAACCAGGGCATATTATATTTGGCTTGAAGAAGGCATGCCTCAAGGCCGCGACTTGGAGTTCTGGTATAGGGCTGAGCAAGAAGTCCGCTGCAACAGATAGTTTGTTTTAAATCTCGGTATTATCAGGTACGACTGTTCCTTTAGGTATAACCGTAATTCCGTTTCTAATTACGCAGAATTCGTTTTCGAATTTTTCGGTATTGTTTTTATTGGTTATTTTTACGTTTGATCCTATCTTAACATTCTTATCTACTATTGCTTTTTTTATGAAGCAGTTTCTGCCTATACCTAAAGAGAGGTTGTTTTCATTGGCGCCGTAATAGTCGTTACCCATAACTATGGAGTCTTCGATAACGGTATCATCGTCTATAAAGCTGCGCAGCCCTATTATGGAGTGCTTTATCTGGGCTTTTTTGATTATTACGCCTTCGGCTATCTTTGAGTTCATAATGGTGCTATTATTTATTTTGGATAAAGGCAGATAGCGCGGCCTGGTGTAGAAAGGCCATTCCTCATCGAACAGGTTAAGCGGCGGCAGATCCTGCGTAAAAGCAAGGTTCTCTTCGTAGAAAGACTGTACTGTTCCGATGTCTTTCCAATAGCCGGTATGAATATAGGCATATGTTTTTCTGTCTTTTATTGCGTCAGGTATTACTTCTTTGCCGAAATCAAATTTAGTATTATTGGACAGCAAGTCGAATAATATATCTTTTTTGAAATAGTATATGCCCATAGAGGCTAAAAATTTTTCTTTACCATCTATGTTGACAGACAACCGGCTGATGTTTTTATCCTGGCCGGGTTTTTCTATGAAATCTTTAATTTTTTGGTTCTTTCCTATAGTCATAATTCCGAGTTCCGGAGTATGTTGTCTTTCCACCGGGTTACAGGCTATGGTTATTTCAGCATTCTCTTTGTTATGGAAATTTATCAGGTAGTTAAAATCCATTTTATAAAGCTGATCGCCTGAAAGAATAAGAATATGTTTTATGCGGGTGTCGTTAAAATGTTTAAGGCATTTTCTAACCGCGTCGGCTGAACCCTGAAACCAGTCGTTTTGTTCCATAGACTGCTCTGCCGCCAGTATTTCGACAAAACCCTGAGAGTAAGAGTCCAGCTTATAAGTCCTGGTTATATGTTTGTTTAAAGATGCCGAGTTGAACTGGGTGAGTATCAATATCCTGTTTAAAGACGAATTCAGGCAGTTGCTTATCGGAATATCGACCAGCCGGTATTTTCCTGCCAGCGGCACAGCCGGTTTTGCCCTGTATTTAGTTAAAGGATAAAGCCTGGCTCCTCTTCCTCCGCCTAAGATAAGACACAAGACATCTTTCATTTGATATATATATTAGCGGGAAATAGAGATATATTCAATAAAAAGATAAGAGCTCTATGAGTTTAAAATTAAAACATATATTATTACGCACCTATCTGTTTGGAAGAAAATTTTTACAAAAAAATATATAGATTTATTTTTAACCAGAGTGTTATAATTTAAACGGTATTTATCTAAGCTCATTGGTTATTTAGAGTTACAGGTAGAAGCAGAAGCTAAAAAACTCTTTAAAAGGAGGCGGCGATGTTAGGCATCAAAGACCCTCAAATATGGCTGGCCTATCTTCTATGCGTACTCAGTACATTGTTCTGCATTATTTACGGCATGGTGAATTGGAATAAAGGAGACGAATCGGCCTCAGCTGAAGATAAAAAGTGGCTGGAAGATGAGAAAGAGCTGGAAGAGAAATTGTAGAAAATAAAGGAGGAGGAATGGATAACATTTTTATCTTAACTCTTATTCTGGCAGGGTATCTCTTTGTTATAGGATATCTGGGTTATTGCGGCTATCGTAAAACTAAGACCACCCTTGATTATCTTGTCGCCGGCAGGTCTATACATCCTTATATTATGGCGCTTTCTTACGGTGCCACTTTTATATCTACTTCTGCGATAGTCGGTTTTGGCGGTACAGCGGCTTTTTTCGGTATGGGACTGTTGTGGCTGACATTCCTTAATATATTTGTCGGTATTGCTATTGCTTTTATAGTTTTTGGAAAAAGAACAAGGCACATAGGCCATAATCTCGATGCCCATACATTTCCCGAACTTTTAAGCAAGAGATTTCAATCGCCCTTTATCCAAGGTTTTGGCGGTTTGATAATATTTCTTTTGATGCCTCTTTATTCGGCTGCGGTTTTAATAGGCGCGGCCAGATTCCTGGAAGCTACTTTTACAATAGATTACAACATGGCTCTTCTGATATACACCTTGATTATCTGTGCTTATGTTTTAGCCGGAGGGCTTAAAGGGGTAATGTATACCGATGCTTTTCAGGGTTCTATTATGCTTATAGGTATGACCCTGCTCTTGATTTTTAGCTATACAAAGTTAGGAGGCGTGACTGTTGCCCACCAGGCCCTGACTCAGTTGTCAGCCCAGGTACCCGAGAAGCTTGCCAGCCTTGGCCATACGGGCTGGACCAGCATGCCCAAGCTGGGCTCTAATTTTTGGTGGACTCTTGTTTCAACGATAGTTATGGGTGTCGGCATAGGTGTCTTGGCCCAGCCTCAGCTGGCCGTACGTTTTATGACTGTCAAGAGCAGCAAAGAGCTTAACAGGGCCGTACTTATCGGCGGAATATTCATTTTGATGATGACCGGCGTTGCTTTTACAGTAGGAGCTTTATCCAATGTTTACTTCTTTAACCATCCGGAATTCGGTAAAATATCTCTTTTGGCGGCAGGCGGTAATATCGATAAAATAATACCCATATATGTTAACAGCGCTATGCCGGTCTGGTTTGTTTATATATTCATGCTGACTCTTTTGGCGGCCGCAATGTCTACTACCAGTTCCCATTTTCATACTATGGGAACTTCGGTGGGCAGAGACTTGTTTGACAGGTATATTTTAAAAGGCAAAAAAGGCAGCTATTCGGTGCCGATTACAAGAGTAGGAATAGTGGTAGGTGTTTTGATAACAGTCCTTTTGGGCTATAAACTTCCCGGAAGCATTATAGCCATTGCAACAGCCATATTCTTTGGATTATGTGCCAGCGTATTTTTGCCTGCTTTTATCGGCGCGCTGTTTTTTAAAGGTATGACTAAAACAGCCGCAATATCCAGCATGCTGGTTGGTTTTTTAGGAACCGCATTCTGGTTGTTCTTTATCCACCAGAAAGAGTCTGCTGCTTTAGGGCTGTGCCAGTTTATATTCAATAAGCCGACGCTTGTCGGGTACCCTTGGGTGGTAGTTGACCAGATTTTCGTGATCTTGCCGCTATCCGCTCTTACTGCAATCATAGTCAGCTTATTTACGAAAAAACTGCCCAGAGAACATATCAATGACTGTTTTAAGCATGTTAAATAAGGAGGTGTTTTATGCGGCTTAAGCATCTGTTTATTCTGGCTACTGTTGCTGTGTTATTTTTTATGACCGAAAATGTCAATGCAGAGGATCAGCTCAACTTTAAATGGGGAGGAGCCCTGCGCCTGAGGCATGAATACTGGAAGAACTGGAAGGATATGTCTAACGATTTGCTTGATACCAGAAATTTCTTCAGGTTTAAAACTTCAGTGTGGGGCAACTGGAGCCATGAAGATTTAGGATTATTTGTTAAGCTGACTAACGAGAATAAGGCCTATACTTTTTACGGTCAAGAGGCTAGTTCTACTGCAGAATCAAAGAAGAACTATCGTTACGTGGTAGATGAATTTGTTTTTGATAATTTGTATCTGGACATTAAAAGCGTATTTGATCTGCCGCTTGATCTGCGTATCGGACGCCAGGATTTTCTGGGCACATACGGGGAAGGGTTTTTGATTATGGACGGTACTCCTCAGGACGGCTCCAGGACATTCTATTTTAACGCTTTAAAGGCAGCCTGGAAAATAGACGACAACAACAACCTGGATTTTATTTATACCAATAATCCCAGGGATGATAAATTCCTGCCGGTATTTAACCAGGGCTCATCCCCTCAAGCTTTGAATACTACAGATGAGGAAGCTTACATACTTTATTGGAAAAACAGGTCTGTTGAGAACCTGGCCCTGGAAGGTTACTATATATACAAGCGGGAAGCAGCTTTAGGCGGCCGCGGTACTCAAGCCGAAAAAGGGATTATAAATACTGTCGGCTCTTATGCCAAGCGCAACTTCGATCCTTATACCTTAAGGGGCCAGCTGGCTTATCAGTTTGGAGATTACGGCAATCAGGACCGCAGCGCACTGGGCGGCTATATATTTTTGGACAGAATTTTTAAGGATACCCAGTGGTCGCCTAAGACCAGCGCAGGATTTCTGTACCTTTCAGGAGATGACACCTCGACTTCTAAAAACGAAGCTTGGAATCCGTTATTCTCCCGCTGGCCCTGGATGTCTGAATTATATGTTTTAAATACCGCTAATACTGGTGTAATGGGCTATTGGACCAATGTGGTTATTTACAGAACCGAGCTTAGCCTAAAGCCGACAGAGAAACTCTCAGTCCAGCTCTGGTACAACTATTTAAGGGCTGCCGAAAAAACAGCGGCCAGTGCTGCTCTGTCATTGTCCGGAACAGGCAAAGAGAGAGGCCATCTGCCTCAATTCAGGGTCGATTATAAAATCAATAACAACATTTCGACCTACTTTTTAGCCGAATATTTGATACCCGGAGATTTTTATGCCAGCGATGCTGATGAGGCTCTGTTTTTGAGAACCGAAGTCCAAATCAGGTTTTAACGCCGGGTTATTTTTGCCGTATTTATTCTAGTTTTTGCTAGTTTTGCCGCTTTATTTAAGTATGGCTAAATCTGCAGTGAAAAACATTTCTTTTTTATCCGGTAACGAAGCTTTGGCGCGGGGCGCTTATGAAGCCGGTGTCAGGGTAGCAGCGTCATATCCCGGAACCCCTGCCTCTGAGATACTGGAATCTTTGGCTGGATTTGACGATGTTGACAGCCAATGGTCTGTAAACGAAAAAGTAGCTTATGAGGTTTCTTACGGCGCAGCTATAGGGGGGTTAAGGTCTCTATATGCATCTAAACATGTCGGGCTTAATGTAGCTATGGATCCGCTTATGACTTCTGCTTACACCGGGACAAACGCCGGGTTTGTTGTTGTCTCATCGGATGATCCCGGCATACACTCCTCTCAAAATGAGCAGGACAGCAGGTATATAGCCAGGTTTGCCAAACTGCCGCTTTTAGAGCCGTCTTCGCCTAAAGAGGCCTATTTTTTTGTAAAAGAAGCGTT
>JAQUNS010000055.1 GCA_028717465.1 Candidatus Omnitrophota bacterium | reverse complement strand
GGGATATAGATGTCCGGGCTGACTCTGCAGGCGACGGATACCACAGAGCCAACGTTTATTTAGGAACGCCGGTAAGCTCTGTTTCCGGTAACGTGAATATAACCGCCCAGGCTGACGATTATGCCGAGATAGACATTGAGAATTACTACTACAATTATACTTATAACCATCGTGATTACTATAATCCGCAAGGCTGGAGCGGCTCCTACGGATATTACGATGATGCTAACGGCGAGATTAGGACCACCTCCGGAAATATTGACATCAATGCTACCGCTACCGAAGGTTCCGAGGCCTACATATATGTTTATGGCCCGGTTTCCTCAAGAGACGGTAATATCAATATAACTGCCGTAGGTAGCGATGAGTCCGGTATCGAGATATTCGGAGGAACTCAGGAAAGCCACTGGGGATATGGTAGTGATTATAGATATGATAGCGACTGGTGGAAAGGTTACTACTGGTATCAATACGAATACTGGCAAACTTATCAATACGGAGGCAGCGTAGCCACCGAAAGCGGAAACATAAGTGTTTCCTCAACTTCCGATAATAATGCCTATATTGATGTTTTGGGCCCGGTTTCTTCAGTAAGCGGAACCATCGGCATGACTGCCCAGGGTTCTCATATTAATGTTTTAGGCGGAGTGGCTCAATCAGATTCCTACTACAATAACTATCCCGATATGAGCTCTTCCTATCACTATGATTTCAGCGAGAATACAAGATACTATGCCGGATCCGTAGATAACGGTAGCGGTAATATCAACTTAACGGCTACGCCGCGCGGCGAAGATACTTCTTCCATAGAGGTAAGCGGAACCGTCTCTACCGATACCGGTAACATTAATATGGCTGCTGATGATTACATTATCGGAGGAGACACAATAGTTTCCTATGACGGAGGAGATATAACCCTGGCCAATGCCACAGCCGGCCGCGCTATCGCCATAGGCTATCAGACAGATAACGATGATATGGAAATTGACGACGATGAGATAGTCTTGATTATTACAGACGGCAAAATAACAATCGGTTCAGCCACAGCCGGGCCTGTTGTTATCGATACCGCAACGTTTGAAGGCCCGGGCGGGCTTTACATCCTAAGCAATGATGATATCCTGGTCCATTCCATAGATGTTCCCAATTGCGGGCTCTATCTTGAGACTGCCAACGGCTCGATATATTCAGGAGACGGCTGGGAGTTAACAGGACCTAATGTCATTGCCAGAGGCGCATCTTACTTTGCAGCATCCCAAGGCATGATAGGAGTGGGTACGCAGGATGATATAACAGAATATAACCCGCTCTTTGTCTGCATACAGGATTATCAAGGCAACAGCGCTGCTTTACCGCAAGGTTTCAGCGCCCAGGCCGCACTGACTCTGCTTATCGGCGCAAGTTCAGAGCCGGATTATATAATAGATGTGGCTGACGGTTTTGGGCCGCTGGGAGTATCTGGTGCTTTGATGGGCTTAGTCAGAGGCGGAGTGATAGCTGCAACAGGAGTTTATCCTTCACCGGATATAGATTTAGCCAATACCCCAACAGGTTATATATTCTATGACGATACAACAGCCGGACATTGTGATGTTTTAACCGGTCCGGCAGCGACAAATGCTGATGCCTCTACAAGCTATGCTCTGGCTAACAAGATTTATCCGGCAACTGCGCTATCGACAGGAGCTATTGATACCGGAGTAAATCAACTCATTGCTGGAACAGGTTCTTATTTTGACTGGCCGGTTCAGGAGCTTTTAGGATTTTTCAGGGTATACCCGGGTAGCTCAGGGGCTGTTTCGGTATATTTCTATCATCCTTTGATTTCTGCAGACTTTTCGGCATTTGAAGGGTTCCAGCTTCCGGAAGATATGTATGAGTTTATCGAAGGCAGGCTCAGGCTCAAAGAAGGCGATTTCTTCTCCTGGCTGGAAGAAGAACTGAAAAAATAAAATAATTTTAATTTTTTAAGCCCGCCTTTTCGGCGGGCTTTTTCTTTTCATTGAAAGTTAGATGTGCTCACGTCCTTTAAAGCTCCAATGCAACAAAACAGGTTCAACCTGTTTTGTTGCATTGGTGGGCAGATTTGCATTTATATCCAGGATATGGCATACTTTATAAAGAGGGAGGCTCGAGAGTCCAAATGATCAAAAGTTCGTTTTTTAAAGTTGGTTTATTGCTTTTGGCGTTGCCTGTCTTGTGGACTCAGCTATATCTTGATCCAGCATCAGAAAACATAACGCGCAGAGCCAGAACACAGGAACCTGTTTTAATCACTGCCAAGATGATAGAAGAGAGAGCCGACTGGGGCTACCAAGACGGTGGTGCCCAGAGAGGTGTAGTGAGTTTGCCGGAGCACAACGCAGAGCACCTGGTAATTTTTAAAAGATCGGGCAGTTTTTCTAAGCATTTAGTGATAAAGCTCCTGGATGAGTATTTTTTAAGTTTGGGTAAATATAGTTACCCGCACATAAATGCGCCCCTTGCTTTTGATAGCCAAAGCGGCGAATATTACGAGATTGGAGTTAAAGGGCAGGATGGTTTTATCTGGGAAGACCCGGTGATAACATATAAGTTAAAGGAGTTTGATAGTTTTTGTTCAGCATTCAGCCAGGCCGGAGTAAGCGTAGGAGCTGACATAACCACTTCTGATGACGGCAGGGTTTCGCAAAACATTATTTTGACAGGACCGACTGAACTTTCTCCGGAACAGAGAGAATTATTAGATCAAGAGGCAAGATATTACGGCCGGACCATACATACCTATTCAGAACAATGGGTTAGAATAGATTTTGTGGGCCGGAGCTGCCCGGTCAATGATGATCAACTGAAGTTTTTCTTAAAACAAAATCAGGCTTTATTGCAGGATCATTTAGGCTGGAAGTTCCGGCTGTTAGAGCTTGCCAGCCGGCCTGTGCTCAATCCGCTTAGATATGAAGGTTTAAATCCGTCAGAGCAGGATGAGTTTAACCGCCTTTTAGCCAGATACCAGAGAGAGGCTCTGCAAAATCTAAGCCGCTAAGGATTGTTTAGCAGGGCCAGGCTTATTCAAATCAAAAGCATTATTTATATCGAAGTACTATATTTTCACCATATCAGCCTTATTTTAACCGTGGTTTTTATTTGGTGCAAAACACAAGAAAGTGTTATATATTAAAAAGAAAAAGGAAGGGATAGATATGAGAAAACTAATTGCAATCACGGTTATTTTTTTGGCGCTGGTGGCAGTGTTTTATTTATCCAAAGATTATCTGGGTAAAGATAACTATGCTATCAGGATCAACCAGTTTAAGATGAGCGCTGAAAAATTTGACGATTATTTTTCGAAAATGAGCATGGATAAAGATGATACTCCCCAGGCCCGGCAAGGGGTTTTAGAGGCATTGATAAGCAAAAAATTAATTCTGCAGGAGGCCGAGAAGCAGGGCCTGCATAAAAGCGAGGAGTTCTTAGACGCCTTGCAGCATTATTACGAACAGCTGCTTTTTAAGCTGATAGTCGATTTAAAGTCTAAAGAGCTCTCTTCTCAAGTTCGGGTAACCGATAGCGAGGTCAAGTCCAGATACGATATAATGCAGCAGGATTCCCTTACCGATAAACACCTGGAAGAGCTGTATGAGCAGATTAAATGGCAGATGTTGAGAGAGAAACAGACTCAGGCCCTTAATGATTGGCTTAAAAGCGTCAGAGACCAATCCAAGATAGATATAGATTATGATACGGTGCTGAAGAAAGGCGCTGAAAATAGCGAACAGTAAAAAGTAAATAGTGGACAGTCCCGACGTTTCGGTCGGGATTAATGAACGGTGAATAGAATATACGCAGATGGTTACAGATAATTTATTTGGCTGCGGTGTAGTAACATAAATAATATAGCCCCCTGTAGATTTCACTGTTGTGAAATCTAAAAACTGGGGGCAATGCGCACAAATGACTTATGTCGCTGCGCTCCATAAGTCATGTGCTTATTGGAGGTCTACATGGCTAAGCAGAAGAGGAGAATATATTTTATAGACCGGAAGTTCCAAACGCAATTTATCATAAAATTCTGCTTGCTTGTAATAGCCGGCTCTATTGTCACAGTGGGGTTGCTTTACCTGTTTGCATCCCGGACCACAACGGTGAGCTTTGAAAATACCGAAGCCGTCGTTAAATCAACGGCAGATTTTATCATCCCTATTTTAATACAGACTGTCATCATTGTTATGGTCGTTACAGGTATGTTTACTATAACGCTTACGCTTTTTATATCCCATAAAATAGCCGGTCCGCTATACAGGCTGGAGAAAGAGTTCAAATCTATGGCCGAAGGCGATATTAGCGCCAATTTTCAGTTGAGAGGCAATGATCAGCTTCAGAATATTGCCGCCTCTTTGAACGAGATGAAACTAAGATTGAGATTTTATCTCGGCGTTCTGCAATCCAGCATAGACGAGATGGAGCAGGCGCTCTATGACAATATAAGCGAAGAGAATAAAAAACAGATACTTTTAAACAACTTGCATAAAATTAAAAACGATCTCCACCGCTTCAAAGTTTAATATTTATGCTGAAGAAGATTATATTATCTGCGTTAATCCTATCATCTTCTGCCTATGCCCAGGATTTTCCTGTAGTATGCCGGGGCAAATATTTTAATACTTATTGTCAGCAGGGTATCGATCCGCTGAATGTGGCTTACAAAATAAAAGCAAGCCCTCAGTTTTATGTCCACGAGGATAGCAGCGTAAAGATATTCCGGGGCGGGTCACCGAAAGAGGTTTTGGCCGAAAATATAGACGCTGTCTTTAAAGAGGTTTCAGAGATTCTGGATATGCATCTTTATTCTTTCCACGGCGATATTAAAATATTTTCAACCAAGGACGGACTTAAAAAAGCTTTTTTAGATATTGCAAACACAGAGCTGAAATCCGATTCTTTCTATCACTATGAGCAGAATACCATATATATATCCGAACAGGACTTAAGAGTTGGGATACTGGCTCATGAGATTGCCCATGCAATAATAAGCCGGTATTTTGTAGTTCCTCCCCCCGCTAAGGTTCAAGAGGTTCTTTCCGGTTACGTCGAGTATAATATAAACAAGAAATTTAGCCAGTAGCGCTTAAATTTACAAAAAAGGCCGGTATGGATACAGGATTGCTTTTAATATCGGGTTTGGATTCTATATTGGCAGGTATGCTGCTTAAAGAGCAGAATGTAAGCTTTAAGGTAATCTATTTTCATATTCCTTTTTGCTCCTGCCGCCCGGGCCAAAGCTGCAAGATAACAGAGCAGCTTAGCGATACAACCAGGCGCTTATTTAGTCAGGAGCTTAATGTTGTAGAGGTAGGCCGGGAGTTTATGGAATTAGTTAAAAATTCTAAGCATGGATTCGGCAAGAATATAAATCCCTGCATAGACTGCAAAATTTTTATGTTTAAAAGAGCCAAGCTGCTTTTAAAAGACTACGATGCCCGGTATGTAATCACAGGCGAAGTCCTGGGCGAACGCCCGATGTCCCAGAATCGCAGAGCGCTTGATTTAATAGAGCAGGAGTCAGGCTTAAAAGGCTTTATGCTGAGGCCCCTATCGGCAAAGCTCCTGCCTTTGAGCAG
>JAQUNS010000054.1 GCA_028717465.1 Candidatus Omnitrophota bacterium | reverse complement strand
TAAAAGCCTGCTTATAAAAGTAAAAGCTTCTAAAGGCTTAATCGGAGAAGACCTTGTCCAATATGTCAGCTGCAAAGAAATATACAACTGGAATGAGAACGGCCTTTTTAAAGTCGCGGTTTTAGATTGCGGCACTAAATATAATATATTGAGGTTGCTGGAGGCAAATAACTGCCAAGTCTCTGTCTTTCCGGCCTGTTCGAAAGCAGATCAGGTATTGTCTTATAAGCCCCAAGGGCTGCTCTTATCTAACGGGCCTGGCGATCCGGCTGCATTAGATTATTTGATAGCTACCGTTAAAAAAATTATCGGCAAAATTCCTGTTTTCGGGATATGTTTGGGGCATCAGATACTGGGTTTGGCTTTAGGCGCTAAGACCTATAAACTTAAATTCGGGCATCACGGAGGCAACCATCCGGTAAAAGACCTTAAGACAGGCCGGATCTACATAACATCTCAAAACCACGGTTTTTGCGTAGATGCAGAGTCTCTCCAAGGCAAAGGCGTAGAACTCAGTCATATCAACCTTAACGATAATACTTTGGAAGGTTTTTATCATAAGGGATTGGGAATTTTTTCGGTCCAGTTTCATCCTGAATCATCTCCGGGCCCTCAGGAGGCCAATATTCTATTCCGGGAATTTATCACAATGATGGAGAGGGGCCATGCCTAAAAGAAACGACATAGAGAAGATACTGATAATAGGCTCAGGCCCGATAATAATAAGCCAGGCCTGTGAGTTCGACTATTCAGGTACCCAGGCTTGCAAAGCTTTAAAAGAAGAGGGGTTTAAGGTAGTTCTGGTTAATTCCAATCCCGCAACCATAATGACCGATCCTGAGATAGCGGATGCTACTTACATAGAGCCTATTACGGTTGAGGCTCTGGAGAAGATTATTGCCAAAGAGAGACCCCATGCCCTGCTTCCTACCCTAGGAGGCCAGACCGGGCTCAATACTGCCGTTAAACTGAAAGAGTCCGGCGTCCTTGATAAATACAGAGTAGAGATGATAGGCGCTGATTATGAAGTTATCAAAAAATCAGAAGACAGGTCTGGTTTTAAAAAAGCAATAGAGAAGCTAAAAATGGATCTGCCTAAAAGCGCTTTGGCTTATAATATGGCCCAGGCAAGAGAAGCTTTAAGCGAGATGGGCCTTCCTTTAGTAATAAGGCCCAGCTTTACTCTGGGCGGTACCGGAGGAGGCATAGCCAGGACAGAACAGGAGTTTGAAGCGGTAGTCAGCCTGGGCTTAAAAAATAGCATGGTCGGAGAGATTCTGATAGAAGAGTCTGTGCTGGGCTGGAAAGAGTATGAACTTGAGGTTATGCGGGACTTAAAAGACAACGTTGTTATAGTCTGCTCGATAGAGAATTTAGACCCTATGGGTGTTCATACCGGAGACTCTATAACCGTAGCTCCGGCCCAGACTTTGACTGATAGAGAGTACCAGAAGATGAGAGACTCTGCTATTGCGATAATAAGAGAGATAGGAGTTGAGACCGGAGGCTCCAACATACAGTTTGCGGTTGATCCCAAGACCGGGAGAATGGTTGTTATCGAAATGAATCCCCGTGTTTCGCGATCTTCAGCGCTTGCCTCTAAGGCGACCGGTTTTCCGATAGCTAAGTTTGCGGCTAAACTGGCTGTCGGTTATACGCTGGATGAGATCAAAAACGATATTACCAAAGAGACGCCTGCCTGCTTTGAGCCGGCAATAGACTACTGTGTAGTCAAAATACCGAGATTTACTTTTGAAAAATTTCCCGAAGCAGAAGACTCATTGGGTATATCAATGAAGTCAGTCGGAGAGACTATGGCCATAGGACGTACTTTTAAAGAGGCCCTGCAGAAGGCTCTGCGCGGTTTGGAAGTTGGCCATACCGGACTGGATAATAAACAGAATTTTTCCGAAATACCTGAAGAGAAGCTGATGCTGCGCCTTAAAAATCCCAATGCTTCGCGCATATTTTATTTAAAATATGCCCTGCAAAGAGGTTTAGGAATAGAGAATATTTCTGCGATTACCGGCATCGATCCCTGGTTTATCAGCAACATAAAAGAGATTGTGGAGTTGGAATCGGAGTTAAAAGGTTTAAAGATCTCACAGCTTGACAAGGAAATGTTATTGAAGCTTAAGCAGTTTGGTTTTAGCGACAACCAGATTGCCGAAATTATCAAATCTGACGAACTCTCACTAAGAGCGCACAGAAAAAACAGCGGAGTCAGCGCTGTATTTAAGTTGGTCGATACCTGCGCCGCGGAGTTTGAAGCCTATACGCCTTATTACTATTCAACCTATGAGTCTGAAGATGAGTCTATAGCATCGGAAAGAAAAAAGATCATTATTTTAGGCGGCGGCCCTAACAGAATAGGCCAGGGTATAGAGTTTGACTATTGCTGTTGCCATGCCTCTTTTGCCCTGAAAGATCTGGGCTATGAGACAATAATGGTGAACTCCAATCCCGAGACGGTCTCGACAGATTATGATACTTCCGACAAACTCTATTTTGAGCCGCTTACTTTTGAAGATATTATGAATATCGTCGATAAAGAAAAGCCGCAAGGGATAATAGTCCAATTTGGCGGCCAGACACCGCTTAATCTGGCCAGAATGCTTTATCAGGCCGGTGCGCCTATAATAGGTACTTCAATCGAGTCTATAGATATAGCAGAAGACAGGGCTAAGTTTTCTCAGCTGGTTAAAAAATTAAATATCAATCAGCCTCCTAACGGTTTTGCCGTCAATAAAAAGCAGGCTTTAAAAATAGCCCAAAGAATAGGATATCCGGTTTTAGTAAGGCCGTCTTATGTTTTAGGCGGCAGGGCCATGAAAATAGTTTACGATCAGGAGTCTTTAAGCGAGTTTATAAATGAGGTTATAGATATCTCAGGCGGCCAGCCGATACTGATAGATAAGTTCTTAGAAGGGGCTATAGAGATAGACGTAGATGCTCTCTCTGACGGAGATTCTGTTTTTATAGGCGGAATCATGGAGCACATAGAAGAAGCCGGGGTTCATTCCGGAGACTCGGCCTGCGTTCTGCCGCCGCATACATTGGGCGATGAGATTATAGGCATAATAATAAAAAATACTTTTGCCATATCAAAAAAGTTAAAAGTCAAAGGCCTTATCAACATACAGTTTGCCCTAAAAGACGACATTGTTTATGTTTTAGAGGTAAACCCCAGGGCTTCGCGGACCGTGCCTTTTGTCAGCAAGGCTACCGGAGTGCCTTTAGCCAAAATAGCGGCTGCTGTTATGGCTGGCAAGAAACTTTCCGATTTTAACTTAACAGAAAAGAACACCTTGCAGTATTTTGCGGTGAAAGAGTCTGTGCTTCCTTTTACCAGGTTCTCCGGAGTAGATATACTGCTTGGCCCGGAGATGAAATCTACCGGGGAGGTAATGGGCATAGACTTATCTTTCGGCACGGCATTTTATAAATCCCAAATCGCGGCCGGCAATATACTGCCTAAAGAAGGAAAAGTTTTTATCAGCGTAAAGAACGACGATAAAAGAGAGGTTGTTTTTATCGCCAAGAAGCTTTTTGACCTTGGTTTTGAGATACTCTCAACTCAAGGCACCGCAAAAGTGCTAAGGGCCAACGGCATAGAAGTAAATACGCTGAAGAAAATAGCAGAAGGAAGCTCTGAAATACTGGATCTTATAAAGAACGGCCAGATCAAGCTCGTTATAAATACGCCTTCCGGAAGCAGGGGCCAGTCGGACATGAAGCCGATTAGAAATCTGGCTGTTATGCAGGGCGTATCCTGTATTACCACTATTCAGGGCGCTCAGGCGGCGGTCAACGGAATAGAGGCTGTGCTTAAAAAAGGGTTCTCTGTCAAATCGCTGCAGGAGTATATAAAAAGTTGAAAACAGAAAATATTATCAGGCAAAGTTTATTTTCTAAGGAGGGAAGATGTTGACAGCGGAAGTTTACATTATGCCGAAAGCTTCGGTCTCTGACCCCCAGGGTTTGGCTATCAAGCATGCTCTGGAGTCCTTGGGCTACAAAAATTTAAATCAAGTCCGGATAGGCAAGCTAATTATCATTAAATTGGATTCCCAGGACAAAAAGACAGCCGGTCAGCAGGTTGAAAATATCTGCCGCCAGTTGCTGGCCAATACGATAATAGAAGACTATAGCTTTAAGATAAAAGAGGATTGATTATGAGATTCGGCATTGTAGTTTTTCCGGGTTCTAACTGCGACAAGGACTGTTTCTATGTCTTAAACGATGTTTTAAAGCAGGATGTTGAATTTATCTGGCACAGGGAGAGCAGTTTAAAATGTTTTGACTGCATCGTTCTGCCGGGTGGTTTTAGCTACGGTGACTACTTAAGGTCCGGAGCAGTAGCAGGACTCTCTCCGATAATGAAAGCGGTTATTGATTTTGCAAAAAAAGGCGGCCTGGTGCTTGGCATATGCAACGGATTTCAGATTCTGCTTGAAAGCGGGCTTCTGCCCGGGGCGATGCTTAAGAACAGAGAGACCCGTTTTATTTGTAAATATGTCTATCTTAAAACAGAGAACAGCAGTCTGCCTTTCACAGGTTTTCGGCCTGATAGCAGGGTGTTAAAAATACCCATAGCCCACAACGACGGCAATTATTATATCGACTCTTTAGGCTTAAAAGAGCTCCAGAGAAACAACCAGATTGTTTTCAGGTATTGCGATAGGGGAGGTTTAGTCTCAGAGGCGTCCAATCCTAACGGCTCTGTAGAGAACATAGCCGGGATTGTAAATAGAGATGGTAATGTCCTGGGTTTAATGCCCCATCCCGAGAGAAGCTCAGAAAAAGCATTGGGCTCAGAGGACGGCCTGCTTATATTTAAATCGATAATTGCTCAAAGCAAGAGAGGCCACTTTGCTTAACTGCGGAATACATAGATCTTTAGGCCTTAGAGATTCGGAATACCAGAGAATTCTGGATATTTTAAAGAGAGAGCCGTCTTTAACCGAACTGGCGATGTTCTCTGTAGAGTGGTCAGAGCATTGCGGCTATCCTTCTTCCCGCAAATTAATAAAGATGTTTCCTAAAAAAGGAAAGTACGAGGTTTTTATATCAGAGGATTCCGGAGGCATAATCTTAGATAATTTGGCAATAGTATTTAAAATAGAGAGCCATAACCATCCTTCTCAGATTGAGCCTAAGCAGGGCTCGGCCACCGGAGTTGGAGGCATAATCCGCGATATATTTACTGCCGGAGCCAGGCCGATAGCTTCTTTGAACTCTTTGCGCTTTGGGCCTCTGAGTGAACCCTACAACAGATATCTTTTAAAAGGCGTGGTAGAGGGGATTGCTTTTTACGGAAACTGCCTGGGTGTTCCTACAGTAGGAGGCGAGATATATTTTGAAGAGAGTTATAGCGGTAACTGCCTGGTCAATGCCATGAGCATCGGCATAGCAAACAAGAATAGCCTTATCAGGGCCCAAGCTCACGGCTTGGGAAACTCTATAATCTATGCCGGCTCCAGTACCGGCCGCGACGGTATCGGCGGTTGCAGCGTATTGGCTTCTAATGAGTTTAAAGATAATAACCAGATGCGGGATGCTGTTCAGATTGGCGATCCTTTTACAGAAAAATGCCTTATAGAGGC
>JAQUNS010000053.1 GCA_028717465.1 Candidatus Omnitrophota bacterium | reverse complement strand
AACCGCCCTCTTTAGAGACTAAAGTCGGATTGGTCGTAACGCCGTCCAAAACACCCCAGCTTTTAGCTTCTTTTATCTCTGCAATATTGGCCGTATCCAGAAAAAACTTCACCTTACGCCTCCATACCAGTTTGACATTTTGCCAACAGGCCTGCACCTATAATCCCGGCTTTGCCGCGAAAACGGGCTTTGACTATTTTAACATTCTTTGCCTGAATGTCCATAGCTAAGCATCTCAAATATTCTCTTAGAGGGCTAATTAAAAAAATCCCGGCATCCGAAATGCCTCCGCCTATCACAATTCTGTCTATGTTAAGTAAATTCACAGCACCTATTAAAGCCTGAGCTAACTTTCCGGCAGTATATCTCCAAAAACCCACAGACAGGACATCCCCTCTCTGTGCCGCCGCAGAAACATCTTTTAGCTCTATTTGGCCGTTATAGTTATTTAAAACTGATTTTTCTTTTTTTAGCCTCCTGTTTAGATAAGCCAATAGCCTTTTATTGCCTATATAAGCTTCCAGACAACCCCTGCCCCCGCAATTACAGAGCGGCCCGTTTAAATTTAAAGGGATATGCCCGATCTCTCCTGCAGCATTATTAACTCCTCTGTAAATCTCGCCGTTTAATATCAAGCCTCCGCCTACTCCGGTTCCAAGAGTCACCATAAGCATATTCACAGAACCCTTGCCGGACCCAAGGCGGTGTTCTGCCAGCGCCGCAAGATTGGCATCGTTATCTATTAAAACAGGCAGCCCGATTTTTTCTTCCAGCATCTTTTTAAAATATAAATTTTTCCACCTTTTTAAATTGGTCAGAGAGTGTATGTAGCCATTTCTAAAATCTACAAGCCCGGGTACGCCCAGTCCGACAGATTTTATTTTGTGCTTCTTTGAAAGTTCAAAGACCAAACCTCCGATTCTGTCTACAGCTTTATCAGGATAGGCAATATCTGCAATCGGGGAGGTTCTAAACTCTTTTATGCCGGATATTGAATCAAGAATACCATACTTAAAATTTGTACCGCCTAAATCTATGCCCAGATAATAATTTTTCATAAGTTAAAGCCTACTTTATCGCGTTATAAGCTATGGTCCTGTTTCTCCCTTTTCTTTTCGCAGAATATAGAGCAAGGTCTGCTTTTTCTATTAAATCTACGCTCTCTGAGGCATCTTGAGGATAACATGAGATACCTATAGAGACAGTAATCTTAAGCATTTCATCATAAGCACGAAAATTATTTTTTTCAACAGCTTTTCTTATACGTTCTGCAACAAGCATGCCGTTTTCCAGGTTGGTCTCAGGCAGAAATATGCAAAACTCCTCTCCTCCGTATCTGCCGACTAAGTCCACTTCGCGCACATTCTGCTGGATTATGCTGGCTGTTTCTTTAAGCAGAATATCTCCTACCAGATGGCCAAAACTATCGTTGCAGTTTTTAAACTTATCCAAATCCAGCATTAAAAAACAGGCTTCGGATTTCTTGTCTTTTAATCTCTGCAGTTCCTCAGCATAAACATCCTGAAAATGGCGCCGGACAAAAACTTGAGTCAACTCATCAGTAATAGCAAGCTCCTGGACCTTGCCGTAAAGCTTGAGCTTTCTTAATGTCAAAGAGAGGAATCCGGCAAAAGTATGGGCCAGATCTATTTTATCTTCGGGGAGATCATCCAGCATCAGTATGCTTTTAATCTTGCCCTCCAAAATAATAGGTATTAAATACATTTTGTTCTGAGAGTAGCCATGGCCAAGCTTTGCAAAGAGAGGCATCAAATCTTTGCCGTCATAAAAACCGGACTCTTCATCCATAATTATCTTTTCTGAATCTACGATATTTTTAAAATCAATATGCTCCTTAATCTCGTAACTGTTTCTGTTGGGATAGACAAAAATTGTGCAGCTCTTCTCTTCCTCCAAAATCAAAAGCGCCAGAAAATCTATCTCAAAACTCCCTTTGACAATATTGATAATAACCGGAGGAAGCTGCTGTACATACATAACCTTGGTAAGCTCTTTGCTGATTTCAAAAAATCCGGTTATTTTTGTAACTTCAAACTGAAGCTGCTTATTAACCTTCTCCATCTCTGTTAGCTTCTGTTCGCTCTTTTTGAGCTGTTTTGCAATATCAGCATGCTTTAAATCAAAACCGCTTGAACTGCTGCAGGCAATATTCTTATCCAAAGCCGACAGAATAAATACACCGGCATATGCAAAAAGCCAGGGCAGATAATGAAGCAGGCTCAAGTGCCTTATGTAGATAATCACAAAAAAACTTACCGCCAATATAATAATTCTGTATTTAATATCTTTCTTAATCAAAAAAGCAGCCGCTAAAAATATTAAAAATAAAAACTCATTCATAAACCACCCTATTCTTGCCGCTTCTTTTGCCGCGATAGAGCCTGGCATCGGATATTTCTATAAGGCTGTCGATATTTAAACCGTCTTGAGGGAAAAACGCCGCGCCTACAGTTACAGTTACATTAACTTTATTTCTTCTTATCTTTATTTCACTGCTCTCTATATTGCGCCTGATAGCATCTGAACGATCTTTAAGGTCTTGCTGGCTAGAGCCATCCAAAAATATAAGAAACTCCTCTCCTCCGTAACGACAGGCATATTCGTTCTTGCCTAAATGAGCCTTGATTATATAGGATATGTTTTTCAGCACCAAATCTCCGGTAATGTGCCCGTAGGTATCGTTGCATTTTTTGAAATTATCTATGTCTATCATCAAAAGAGCAAATCCGTCCTGGGGCTTATCTTTGAACCTTTTTTCAAGCAGGCTTAAAAACTCCCGCCTTAGATAAAATTTCGTCAAGCTGTCCTGTATTGCAAGCTCTTCCGTCTTTTGAAAGAGAAAAGCATTGTCAACAGCAATGGCAGAGAGCGCGGCAATAATATCTAAAAGACGCAGGTCGTCTACGCCAAATTCATCGGCAGCGGCAGAATCTATTCTCAATATCCCCAGCAGTTTATCCCTGGATATAATCGGGGCAGATATTAAAGACCGGAATTTTCTGCCGTAGGAAAAAATCTCTTCGGAATCAAACCTAAAATCCCTTAAAACATCGTTGATCAGAAGCGGGGTGCGCTGCCTGAAGACCCAGGACTCACAAGGATCCCCGGTCTTGGCTTTTATCCGGATTTTGGAAGAGAGAGTATAGGAACTGGCCAAATTGAATACATCATTCTTGCCGTCAAAAAGATATATAAGAGCAAGGTCTCCCTTAGAGATAATCTCTAAAGACTTGGCTGAGATAATATTTAATAGCTCCGCCAGATCTAAATTGGCAATTATATCTTCGGAGAACTTTCTTAAATCAGTAAATCTGTGTATTTTCTTTTCCAGGGCTTCATTTATTTTAACCAACTCAAAATAGTCCAAGTTGCTGAGGTTTACCTTTTCCTCTACTGACTCTACCTGCAATTTCAGGGAATTTAAATGTCTTTGCCTGTGCAGTTTAATCAGCGTGGTGATAACGCCTAGGCATAGAAATGTTATAATAAAATTAACCAAGAAAAAACCGGGATATCTCAGCGCAGCTAGAAACACTAGCACCAAAATCATTTCGATAACATACAATACCAATCCCAGCTCCAGCCTTATAAGAACAAGCGATGAGGCCGAGAATACCAAAAGCACAAGAAAAGGAAAATGGAGGCTATGGTTCTGGAAAAATATCAGCAGAAAAGAAAAACCTGTGATTTGAATTAAAAATATTATTACAATAAAAAGATTCTTTTTAAGAACAGCACCATTATCCATTAAAACAGATTAAATAATAGTTTTTTCGGTATTTTTATCGAAAAAGTGGGCCCTGCTCATATCAAAGACCACTTCTAAGTCCTGCCCAGGCTCAACCTGCTCCTGCCCAGAGACTTTGGCTACAAAAGAAACCTGTCCGGACTCTAAATATAAATAGACCTCGGATCCCATAGGTTCGACAACATCGACATTGACCCGGACGATATTTTCAGGGGGAGCTTCTGAGACAAACAATTTGTCATATATATCTTCGGGCCTGATGCCAAATACCACTTCTTTATCCAAATAATCCTTTATATAGGAATTCATATCATCGACAATTCTGATCTGAAAACTACCGGTATCAACGTAGAAACGGTTCTCTTTTTTTATAATCCTGCTATTGATAAAATTCATCGGAGGAGTACCTATAAAACCGGCTACAAATTGATTCACAGGTTCATTATACAGAGTGTGAGGGTCTGCAACCTGCTGGATACAACCGTCTTTCATAACAACTATCTTTTCGCCCAAAGTCATAGCTTCAACCTGGTCATGGGTTACATATATCATTGTCGACTGCAACTTTTTATGAAGCTTGTTCAATTCCGTCCTCATCTGCCCCCTTAATTTAGCATCCAAGTTGCTTAAAGGCTCATCGAATAAAAATACCAGCGGCTTTCTGACAATAGCCCTGCCTACAGCAACCCTCTGTTTCTCGCCGCCGGAAATCTCTTTGGGGCGCCTATTTAGAAGCCGGGTAATGCTTAAGATTTCGGCAGCCTCTTTGACTCTTTTATCTATCTCATCTTTAGGGTATTTTCTCAATTTAAGGCCAAAAGCCATATTCTCATATACAGTCATATGGGGATAGAGAGCATAATTCTGAAAGACCATGGCTATGTCTCTGTCTTTAGCCGGAATATCGTTTGTCATCTTGTTGCCGATAAAGATCTCACCCTCTGTGACCTCTTCTAAACCGGCTATCATCCTGAGAGTCGTAGATTTACCGCAACCGGAAGGGCCTAAAAGCACCGTGAACTCACCGTTCTCGATACCTAAAGAAAACCCGTTTACAGCCAGAACATCTCCAGAGTATTTTTTGCTAACATTGACTAGGCTAACTTGAGGCATACTCAAAATATATACTTTATAATAAAAAAATAGTCAAGGAGAAACAAACGGCAAAAACAGTAAACTGCGCATAGTTAACAGAGAACTGCAAAATCAGGGCCAAGGGGCAAGAGTTTATAAAAATTAAAAATAGAAAATAAAAGATAAGGTAAAAATAAAAATTTACAGCCTGGATTATCAGCAGTTTAGATAGAATAGCGTGGTCAGGCTTACATTCAGGCCGTATTTATACTGCAGAAAACGCTGCGCCTCCATATAGCCTTTCCTAGAAACCAGATCTTTTAAATAGTTCTCAAAAGCCCTGGTATACCTTCTGGTTGAAGATAGCCCTTCTATATTTTCAGTAAAAGTCTTGGCCGAACATTCTGAATTTACACAGACAAACCTGCGCTTATTAAGCTCTATCTCTACTTTTTTGTCATTACTGGGCTTATCCAAGATTAACTGTTTTCTATGCTCATAAACTTTATTTGAAACTATACCGCAATAAGGACAGGCAGCTGATGTTTCGCCTTTTTGGGCCACGATTCTGATGCCTGAAGTCAATAACCGGACTTCGGTTTTTTTGACATTTTTAAGATTAAAATCAATCTGGCCTTTGATATTTTTATCTCTTTTCATATTTAACTGCCCCGCTCCTCTATATTAAATTAACCACATAATAATAGCTTTGTCAAATTACTTAAAAAGATTACATGAAAAAATGGTTAAAAGTAGCTCCTCAAAGGCAAGTTAATTGGCAAACAGTTAATAT